>JAGWBG010000218.1 GCA_021296015.1 Dehalococcoidia bacterium
TTCCGTCGGTCCCTCTTCAGGTTTGGGTGAGGAGCCGGTGGGTGCGCCGGCCCTCCAGAAACGGCCATAACGCCCATCCTTGAACCCAAACGCCGATAGCTGGCGGTGTCCCGGCTCACCACACCTGGGGCACGGTGCCGGTTCGTCCATCCTTGACACCGATCGTATAGTCTCATATCTGTGCTGGCAGCCGTCGCAATAATACTCATATACAGGCATCAGGACCTCCCGTATCTCGCTAACTGTGACGTGCTAATGTGATGCTAGTCATGTGGGTCGGTGCGTCTGCGTTCGCTTCTGTGTCCTGAGTAGTAATGGCCCTCGTATTTGAAGCCGAAGGCCGAAATCTGCCGTTCTCCGGGGTCACCACAGTTGGGGCATGGAGCAGGTTCATCTCTTCTGGAAATGGGCCGCATTGAGTCGTACTTGTGCTGACATCGGTTGCAGTAGTATTCGTATACTGGCATGAATACCTCCGGGGTTACCGGGTCAAGGGTGTAGCCGCCTCATCCCATCCCCTGCCCACTAGATGACTCCCCTTTCGGTAAATTCCTCAATTTCCTTCTCGGAGTACCCAAGCACCTCTTCCAAGACCAGGCGATTATGTTGTCCCAGGGTAGGTGCCGGAGTGAAGACCTCTTCCTGTCCCATCTTTATGGGGTTGCCGGGCATCTTGTACCTGCCCACCAGGGGATGGTCCGCCTCCACCAGCATATTTCTGTGGAGCTCGAGGGGGTCATGGAAGGCCACATCTAAAATGTTGACCGGAGCGATAGGCAACTCGTCGCCCATCAGTTCCATCCACTGGCTGGCGGTCTTGGTGGCGAAGGCCTTCTCCAGCAGGAGCTTCAAATCATCCCAATCCTTCCTCCTGCCATCTATGGAGATGAACCGCTCATCCTGGGGTAGCTCCTCAAAACCCTCTACGTTGGCGGCCAGCATCTCGGCAAGCGCCTCGTAGAATTTCTGAGTAGCACAGTGAATCTGGAGATACTTGCCATCTTTGGCGCGGAAGGCTCCGTTGGGCAAGTTGGCAGACTGAACTGAGCCGCCGGGACCGGGAATCGCGCCTCTGGCTAGATACATCTCCGAGAGATGTCCCTGGTAGGTAAGCTGTATGTCAAGGAGGCCCAAGTCCACCTGTTGCCCTTCACCGGTGCGCTCCCGGGCCATCAGGGCCGCAAGGATGCCGACGGTGGCACCCCAGCCACCCCCTATATCCGTTACTGCGAATCCCATCACAGCGGGCGGGCCGTCCGGCTCACCGGTCACGCTCATAGCCCCCGATAGGCCCTGGATTACCGAATCGAAGACGGGACGGTCTCTATACGGGCCGTCCCGTCCATACCCAGATATGGAGCAACAGACAATTGAAGGATTAACCTTCTTCAACGTTTCAAAGTCCACACCCAGACGACTCATGACTCCGGGCCTGAAATTGTCAAGGACCACGTCGGAGACCTGCGCCAAGCCGTAAAAAATCTTCCGGCCTTCATCGGACCGCAGGTTCAGCGTGATTCCCTTCTTGTTCCGGTTGAAGGTCATGTAGTACATGCTCTCGCCTTCGAGAAAGGAGGTCCCCATGCGGCGGGCCGACTCTCCGACACCAGGAGGTTCTACCTTGATTATCTCTGCGCCAAGGTCTCCCAAAATACGGGTAGATACCGGTCCTGCAAGGGCCTGGGAGAGGTCCAGTATACGAATGCTTTCCAGTGGCATACTCACAGCATTTCCTCCGCGCTCCGGGGAACTCTTATTGCCGCCATTTCCTCCTTAAGCATTAAGCGCTAGTCATGCGGGTCAGAACCCTGACGTCATCCAGAGCTTCAAGGGAATCTACGGCATTTATTATTTCTTCCTGCCTACTGGGCGAGATGACCGGTTGGGTGAGATTCCGAAACTTGTCTTTCAGCTCATCCCAGGTGAGGGCATTCTCAGGGTCTCCCTTGGGGTACTCAATCTGCGACTTAAGCTTGCGGCCATCCCGTGTCTCCACCTCAACCCACGCGGGCCACTGGCTGGGATAGTTCACCTCAAGGGCGGGGTCCTGTACACACTCGACCCTGTTCATAAGGTCCTTGATGTCGGACCGTCCCAGCATCTCTTCCGTATACTCGTCCAGAGAAGCCTGTCCATAGGTGATGGCTATGGCAGCTCCGAATGGCATACTGAACTGGGCATCAATGATGTTCTTGGGGTTACGCTTTTGCTCTTCAGGAGCAGCGACTACGTTGAAGCCTGCCTTGAGCACTCCTACCTTAACCTTTTCCACCTCCTGGGCTTTGAGGTCATTGGTATGCACAATGTCGAGGATGCAGTCTATGGGGCCTTGATTGTAGCGGCAGCAGGCATGTGGCTTGATACTCGTCTTATTTATGTAAAACACATCTCCAAGACCTTCAGCGGTCTTGTCAACATCGGCAGCATCGGAATAGCCATGCAGAAAGCCGTCGCGTCCCTCCAGGATGGAGGTCGGGCCAATAAAACCCTCTTTGGCCAGTATTGCGGCAACGAGGCCACTGTGGGCGGCCCATCCGGGGTGCATACGTTTTGTCCAGGCCCCTTGGGCAAGAAACTCCAGGGAGCCGGCGGCCTGGCTTCCGGCGATGCCCAGTGCCCATGAAGTCCGTTCAGTATCAAGACCTAGTAGATTAGATGCTACCAATGCTGCCGCGAAGGTCCCACACGTGCCGGTGGGGTGGAAGCCCCTGGCATAATGCTTACGAGGGTCAAGAGCACGACCTATCCTAATCATCAAGTCATACCCTGTCGCAGTGGACACTATAACATCCCGGCCTTGTATGGGCGCTCGGTCTTGTGACCCTGCCAGGTCGCCACAAGCGAATATCGCCGGGAACACGGCTACTCCCGGGTGCAGCGACGAATCGTTGTTCACGTCGTCCATCTCCAGGCTGTGGGCAGCAGTCCCATTTGCGAGGGCCGCGTATTCCGGTGATGCACGGAAAGAAGTACCCATAATGACCGAGTCACCGCCGGGGCTCAGGGTCCGCACAACCTTCTGCATGGCGGCTGAGGAAGGGGTAGTGGACCCTCTGAGCGCCACGGCCAGATAGTCCAGACAGAAATACTTGGCCCTATCTACAACCTGGGGAGATAGAGCTTCATAATCCAGAGCAGAGTAGAAACTTGCAAGTTTCGTGGTCAGGCCATTCCCGTCATTAACACTCACCGCGCTATGTCCTCCTTTAGAGCGAAGATATAGGGCTTACCTCATTACTGTGTGCTCCTATATTATACGACACACGGGGCTATGACAAGGATGCCACATGAAACCAGGGCACTCCTCTCAAGACATGAGAGAAATCCGAGGGAAATGATTTCCCAACCATTACCGGAGACTTTACAACCGTCCTACGCTGGGTTAAAATTCAGGTTGACTGGGATATTGCCTGCTGTA
>JAGWBG010000219.1 GCA_021296015.1 Dehalococcoidia bacterium
TGAACAGGCACATGGGCGTATACCGGAATGAGGCAGGCATGAAAGAGGCCCTCGATGATGTAAAGGGACTTAAAGAGCGTTACGGCAAGGTCCCTGTGGAGGACAAGGGCCGTATCTTTAATACCGATTTGGTCTTTGCCCTGGAGCTTGGGTTTATGCTGGAATGCGCCGAGGCCACGGTGGCCAGTGGCATTGAGAGAAAGGAAAGCCGTGGCGCCCAATCTCGGACGGACTACCCCCAGCGGGATGATGAAAACTGGCTCAGGCATGTCCTGGTTGCCTCCTCTGAGGATGGCCCCCAGGTTTCCTATGCGCCTGTGACGATTACCCAATGGCAGCCTGAAGAAAGGAAGTATTAAACTCGGGAGGTATTCCTTTGCAAGTCACGTTCAAAGTGCAACGCTACGACCCTGAGGTAGAAGCTCCCAAGCCCTACTGGTCGGAATACCAGGTAGAGGTAAACGAATTTACCACCATCCTGGACTCCCTGATTCAAGTCCGGGAGGACACCGATGGCTCTCTGGCCCTTCGATGCTCTTGTCGCAGCGCTATATGTGGCTCCTGCGCCATGCGCATAAATGGGCATGCCGGTCTGGCATGCAAGACCAGAGTTATCACAATCGCTTCCGAAGGAGATACCATTACCATAGAGCCTGCGGGAGTGATGCCGGTTATCAAGGACCTGGTGGTTGACATGACCCCCTTCTGGGACAAAGTGAAAGCCGTAGATCCCTGGCTTCAGCCCCAAGGCCCCGAACCGGAAGGCGAGTATCTGGCCCCCAATGAAGATATGCTGCATCTGGCAGGGGTCATGGACTGCATCATGTGTGGAGCGTGCGTCTCCGATTGCACCGTGCTGGAGGTTGATCCCAACTTCCTTGGGCCGGCGGCCCTTGCAAAGGCCTACCGGTTCGTGGCAGACCCTCGGGACGCCGAGGACAAGGCGCGCCTTGGAATGCTGAGCGACTATACCGGAATCTGGGACTGCACGCGCTGCTACGAGTGCGTACAGGTCTGCCCCAAGGGCGTGGCCCCTATGGACAGAATCATGGCACTGAGAGACAGGGCAATGCACATAGGCTTTGATAAAACCACCGGCGCCCGGCACACCGACGCCTTTGCCGAGCTTGTGGGCCACAGTGGTTGGCTGGACGAGCTGAAGCTTCCAATCAAGACCGTAGGTATGCTGAATTTGCCTGCAATGCTCAACTTTGCCCCGGTGGGGTTGCGTGCGCTCAGGAGAGGGAAGATGCCCCCGATACTCCACAAGATGTTGCCCAACGTGGAGAACGTAAGGCGCATCTTCAGAAGAATCGAGCCAGAAGATTAAAATACCGGAAGGTGGGAAATAAATGGCAAAATACGCTTTCTTCCCCGGTTGCGTTTCTAGGGGTGGATGCCCTGAGCTTTACCCCGCAGCCAAGCTCATTTGTGAGAGACTGGGAATTGAACTGGAGGAGCTTGCAGGTGCCTCCTGCACCGGAGCAGGCGTTCTCCAGGAGAAGAACCAGTTTCTAGGGGACGTGCTCAACGCCCGGACTTTCGCGATGGCTGAAGGACTGGGACTGCCCATTCTGACCATCTGTAGCACTTGCCAGGGGGTCATGAGTCAGGCCAACAAACGCCTGAAGGACGACCCCGAATATCTGGCAAAGGTCAACTCCCATCTGGCAGAGGAGGGCCTTGAGTACAAGGGAACGGCGGTACCGAAACACCTGCTGTGGATAATCATAGAGGACGTGGGGCTGGAAAAGCTCAGTAGCTATGTAACCGCCCCACTGGAGCACCTCCGTGTGGCCCCCTTTTACGGCTGCTACATCATGCGCCCCACCGATGCTCTGGGCTTCGATGAGAACCCCCAGCGCCAGACGTCCCTTGAGACGGTCATCACCGCGTTGGGAGGCCAGGTCGTGGACTTCCCCGGCAAGAGTCGGTGCTGTGGCTTTCCCATCCTGACCATCAATGAGCGCAACTCTGTTGCCATGGTCGCCAAGCATACCACGGAGGCTTTGGACTTGGGCGCTGACGCTATGGTAACCCCATGTCCCTTGTGTCATTTGAACCTGGATGGCTACCAACCCAAGGCCATGAGCCAGACACAGCGCAATATAAATCTACCCATCCTTCACTTGCCCCAGCTTATAGGTCTGGCTATGGGAATAAGTCCCAGGGACCTGGGCTTGCAGCGACACATCATCTCACCCAGCGACGTGTTGGGAATAGTGGGTGCGGCCACCCCGTAGTTACTGTAACGGAAGGGGTGGTTGCCACCACTTGCTGGTATCGTTTACCTCAATGGCAACCACCCATTTCACCCACTCGAATCCGCGTTTCCCCGGCGCTACCAGCCGTAGAGGGTATCCGTGATAGTGGGATAGAGTCTCGCCACCTACCCGCGTTGCCAGAATATACCCGTTGGCCTCAGCCAGGGAAAAGCGACGATAGTATCCAGTAACGGACCGTACCGTCACGCTGCCCGCGCCTGGACTCACTTCCGCCTTTCCCAAGATGTCTTTCATCTGAACACCTTCCCAGTCCTGAGTAGAATACCAGCCTCCGGTGCAGTCCAGGGTAGCTGTGACCCGCTCCTCGTATTTCGCCAGTTCGTCGTAAGGTAGCGCTAGCTCTTGCGCCACCATACCCTTCACTTTGAGGACCCATTCATTGGAGTCTATTGGTCGTGGCCTGTCATTGAGCCAGGATGTGGTGGGGAAGGCGTTGCCGGAGAAGCTACCCATTTCATAGGAGCCTGTAAACCGGCGATCGGAACCTGGAAAGCCCAGAATCTGATTGCCGAGTTCTCCTATGCGCCAGAGCGCCAACCCGGCGATTACAAGTCCACCGGCCCGTAGAAAGGAGCGTCTCTCCGCCCAGAAGCGGGGCCTCATGCTCCATCTGTGGAAGACGATGTGCCACAGGATGAAGGGCGTAATGGCTAGTGAGATGTAGATGTGCCAGCTAACCCCGCTGAAGCCCATAAAGCTAAAAGGCCCTGCGTGGCTCCACACCAGCCCAAGGGTCAATGCGGTGAGCAACAGACAGAGGAGCAGGAGGGAAGCCAGGTATGGAACAAAGGCGCGCCGCCATCGTCTTGAGTTAAGCAAGGAGGCCAGAATATTCTGCCCCTTCCATATCAGCAGAGCAACTATTGAGAAGCCTACGATGCGGTGGACATGAAGGGCTGAGACCCAATCGGGTGTGCCGTCCACAAGGCCCAGAAAACCAGTGACAAGCTCAACGCCTCCAAGAAGAAGGATAAATACGTTGGCCCATGGGAATTTCATGGCACTTGCAGGCTCACTTTAGCCATCCCACGCCTCACCCCTTCAGTTTTGCGATGGTGGAAGCGAAGACTTCGATAGTCCTGTCTATGTCTTCCGCGGTGTGGGCCAGTGAGACGTAGAATTTATCGGG
>JAGWBG010000220.1 GCA_021296015.1 Dehalococcoidia bacterium
TTCTTCGTGCTGACGGGCTTCCACGGTGCCCACGTGACCGTGGGAGTTATCTGGCTCCTCTCCATTGTGGGTTATTCCGTACTGGGCGGGAGAAAAGCGACGAGGGTCCTTTCCGATAGAGAGGCCCTTAGCGTGGACCTGGCCGCCCTGTATTGGCACTTTGTCGACATCGTCTGGATAGTCATATTCGCGGTTGTTTACCTTATCGGCGTAGGAGTTACGTGAAGACGTGGGCGCTATCATAGCTACAGTACCAGGTCCATGTGACATGAGAGGAAGCATATATGGCTGATAGATCACAGCCACGCCAGGGGGCACATCCAACCCCACAGACCTACCTGAAAGTGGCCACAATTCTCGTCATTCTGACGGCCGCAGAAGTGGCGGTATTGTACATAGATGCCCTTAGACCTGTCTTCTTGCCCCTTTTCCTGGTGCTTTCCGTAGCCAAGTTCTGCCTGGTCGTAATGTTCTACATGCACCTGAAGTTCGATAGCCGCCTGTTCTCATGGGTTTTTGTTGGAGGGCTGCTCCTGGCGGTGGCGGTGGGGATAGTATTGATGTCCCTGTTCCAGGTCGTTTCCACCGTGGCCAACCCCCGGGAGGAGGGCGAAGTTGCCCTAGTATCAGAAGTCGAGCCTGAAATTGATACCCCCGTGCTCGTTGAGATTCCTGCGGAAAATGAACAGGTGTCGCCACCGGAGACCGGACAAGCAGAGACCCCTGCAGTCGGCGGCCTTGTCGCCATGGGCCAGGAAATTTTCATGGTCGCACCGGCTAATGTGGGGCCACAAGCCCTCTGGTGCAATACCTGCCATCAGATAGAAGGCTTGGCTGCCGGACTGATTGGTCCGGACCTCACTCATATAGCCACCGACGCAGGCACCCGGAGACCGGGTATGTCAGCGGAACAGTACATCAGGGAGTCCATCGCGAACCCCGAAGTGTTCGTGCCTACCGGGGTAGAGCGCGCTACGGCGGGTCTGATGACCGAGGCCATCACCAGCGGCTTGACGGATGAGCAGGTAGATGCATTGGTGGCTTACCTGATGACCCTTGAGTGATTGTCATCCTTTGAGCAACCGTCTCCCAGGAGCGTAGCTTGCCCGAATCCGTAGTCGAATTTTCCTGGACGGCCTGGCACGGGCACCCCAGTGTGGTCATTGGGCTGCTGGCTCTCACCTGTGCGTACTTGCTGGGTGTTGGGCCATTGCGCCAACGATATGGCTGGGCGGATCGGGTCGAGGCAAGCCAGGTAACAATCTTCCTGACTGGCATACTGATTCTCTTCATCGCTCTGCTTTCGCCCATCCACGAATTGGGAGACAATTACCTCTTCAGCGCTCACATGGTCCAACATTTGCTCCTCATATCGGTGGTGTGCCCACTGCTGCTGCTGGGGACACCTGCCTGGTTGCTGCGACCCATGCTGAGGCATCCGCGAGCCATGGGAGTTGCTCGTACGCTGACTCTCCCCGTGGTAGCCTTCGTTCTATTCAACCTTGTCTTCGCTTTCTGGCACCTGCCGGTGCTTTACGACCTGGCACTGCGGCAACAGGGAATTCATATCCTCGAGCATCTAATGTTCCTCGGTGCCGGGTTGATAATGTGGTGGCCAGTCTTGAGTCCCTTGCCCGAGCTGCCTCGCTCTCCCTATCTTGTACAGATGCTGTACCTTTTCCTCCAGCCGACGGTCCCGTCAATACTGGGTGCGATTATCACCTTTTCAGAAGGAACCCTGTACGAGTGGTACGCGGAAGCACCCCGGATATGGGGCATATCGGCTCACGCCGACCAGCAGATTGGCGGCCTCATCATGTGGATTCCCGGCGGTCTGGCCTTTCTCCTCACGATGATGGTGATTTTCCTCATCTGGGCAAGCAAGGAGGAACCCCAGGCGCAGCACAACAGTATAGGATTGAGACCGGGTGGCAATTTGAGCTATGCTGATGACGTAACCACAAAGGAGAGAAGCTAATGAATCGTCTACCCTTTCCCTTCATATTGCCTCTGGCAGCTATCATGTTCGTTGTCATTTGGGGAGGAGGGCTTGGTGTTATCTTCATCGTACTGGACAAAAAGACATCGCTGGACCAATGGGGAGCTGTTATCATAGGTATGGCCCTGGTAGTGATGGTACCTCTCATTGCGTCTCTTATAGCTCTACCCAAACGTTCAAATTGACCCCAGCGTAGCTAAAAATACATGAATCTACAGACCGGCCTTTTCCTCGCTCTCGTGCTAATCTCAGTCGTATCCTGCTCCGGCCCGGACTCCTTCCAGGGGACCGAACTGGACTCCCCCGACGTTGCTCCTCCCTTCCGGCTCGTTAACCAGTTCGGCGACTCTGTGGGCCTCTCCGACATGGCAGGGAAGGTTGTGGTGCTGACTTTTCTCTACACCAACTGCCCGGATATATGCCCCCTTACCACAGAGACCCTTCGGCGCGCTCACACGATTCTGGGCAACGATTCAAACCAGATAGAGATGGTGGCAATCTCGGTAGACCCTCAGCGAGATTCCGTCGAGAGTGCTTACCAGTATTCCGATGAAAGGGATATGCTGAACCGATGGCACTATCTGGTAGGGAACGAGGAGCAGCTTGAGCCTATCTGGAAGTCCTACTGGCTGGACCCGATACAGGAGACCACAAACAGTGCAGATGCACCCCTCAATGACGAACACGGCGATGGAGGCATCGCTCCAGGGACGGGCGCAGGCGGCAGTGCCCTTCCCCGCTCAGCACCAGACAGCTACCTTGTAAACCACACCGCACCGGTTTTCTTGATTGACCGGAGGGGCTACCGCCGCTCCCTGTTTAGCAGCCTCTCCCTCGACCCCCAACCTCTTGTACACGACATCCGGCTTCTCATAGAGTAAGTTGCCACACAATGGAAAGAGCGCCTCGTAGCTGACTACGGGCGCTCAACATTTCACGGGTCTTGGGATTCGCTTTAGCTAGTCTGATGCTCTCTAGCTACTCCCACCAGCTTCTCAAAGCCCTGGGGGTCTCTAACAGCCATTTCTGCCAGCATCTTCCTGTTAATCTCCACGTTGGCATTATGGAGTCCGTGGATGAACTGGCTATAGGTAAGGCCCATCTGGCGAGCGGCTGCTCCAATGCGCAGTATCCATAGCCTCCGGAAGTCACCCTTTCTTTCCCGCCTGTGGCGATAGGCATGACTCCACGCGTGAATCAGGGCCTCTTTGGCCCACTTGTAGTTTCGGTGGGAGGCCCCGTGATACCCTCTAGCCAGGGATAGGATTTTCTTGTGACGGCGGCGCTTGGTGACGCCACGTTTGACCCTTGTCAAGATTACACTCCGGAGATTTGATTTGCCTATACGTCGTGGGGAAGAAGGCGCTGAATCCGCTTGAAGTCCTTCTTGTCCAACTCGATTTTACCATCGT
>JAGWBG010000221.1 GCA_021296015.1 Dehalococcoidia bacterium
TCACGCCCCACTTATGACAATGCTTCAGCCGGGGGAACTGGTCATCCACAAGGATGGACAGGAAACCTACATGGCCGTAACCGGAGGCTTCCTGGAAGTCATGGGCAACCAGGTCACAATCCTGTCCGACGCCTGTGAAAGCTCCGACGAGATAGACGAACAACGGGCGCAGGAAGCGGTAAGCCGTGCCCAGGAACGGATAGCCAGCCGCGCTTCCGATATAAGCTTGGAGCAAGCCTCGGCTGCTCTGAGGCGCGCGGAGACACGCTTAGGGGTAGCACGAAGAAGACGAAGTCCGGCAGCCCGGCCACAGAGCACGACTACCTCATAATAGCCCACTTGCTTACTCACGGGTCAGTAAGAGACCCTCGGAGCCGCGATTAGAAGACCCTGTTGCTCAACGCCATTTCGTTGACAAACCACATAGGCAATGATATATTGAACGGGCCAACCTCCTCGACACTCTTCCAGTTGCTCCACATTCATGAGGAAAAGTATGGCCTAGCTTGACAAGAACACGCTGCCAAGATAATTGGCGGACACGCCGGGCTTACATGCCCGGCACTTTGTGGGCTATCTTTTAAGGAGGATCCGGATGCAGACGCAAGATTTCGTAGTCCGGTTCGCGGGAGAAGGTGGCCAGGGTGTGGTTACCGCAGCCGAGATGTTAGCCAGGGCGGCTGCTTCTGTTGGTTACCACGTCCAGACCTTCGCAACTTTCCCGTCCCAGATTATGGGAGGTCCGACCTGGACTCAGACGCGAATTTCTACCACCCCGGTGCTAAGCCCCGGGGATTCCCTGGACGTGCTGGTGGCCCTGAACCAGGAAGCTTACGAGACTCACCACGAGGAGGTCAGCGATAGTGGAGTAGTGCTGCACGACTCCGCCTTCGAAGTCTCTTCCGATGGTCGGGCTATCGGAATTCCTTTTGACGAGTTGGCCAGGCAAGCCGGCGAAGCTCGTTCCGCTAACATGGTAATCATAGGTGCCCTGGCCCACCTGGTGAACATGCCCCTTGATTACTTCAAGGAATTCGTGCGGGGGCGATTTGCAGGGCGCGACGCCATCATAGAGGCGAATATCAAGGCCCTGAGCCTGGGCCATGAGCACGCCGCCACCGGCGAGATTCAGCTAGGCCAGCTAAGTGCTCCCACAAAACCTGAGTATGAACAGCTGCTGCTCAAAGGCAACGAGGCGCTCTCGCTGGGAGCCATAGCCGCAGGCTTGGAGTTCTACGCAGGCTACCCCATCTCTCCGGCTACCACTATCCTCGTTTATATGGAGCGGAACCTGACGGGACAGGGAAAGTTCGCCTATCAAGTAAGCTCGGAGATTGAGTCCATTACCGCCATTCTGGGGGCTGGATTCGCAGGTAAGAAAGCAATGACCGCCACAGCCGGACCAGGGTTCTCCCTGATGAGCGAGGGATTGGGCCTGGGGTGGATGGCAGAGATACCCCTGGTGGTCGTGGACGTACAGCGCGGCGGCCCCGCCACGGGACTACCGACGAAGACTGAGCAATCGGACCTGCTGTCGTGCCTCCATCCCGCCCACGGGGACGTAGCGTTGCCCGTCATAGCAGTGGGCAATGTGGAAGAATGTTTCTACGCAGCGGTCAAGGCGCTCAACTGGGCCGAACGGTATCAAGGCCCGGTGATACTGATGACTGAGATGTCCCTGGCGGAGCGCGCTCAGAACATCCCCAAGCCCGACCTTTCAAAGCTCGTAGTAGAGAACCGAAAGACCTATGAGGGGAGTAACGGGTATCAGCGGTACGATGGATTTGAGCTATCGCCAATCCCCATTCCCGGTCAGCCGGGCTCTTACGTCGCCAATGGCAGCGAACACGACTCCATCGGAGATACCACCCACCTGGCTAGTCGGCACATCCAGATGACTCAGCGGCGCTTCAGCAAGCTGACACTGCTAGAGGACGACGACTACGAAGCTGAAAACCAGGATGAACCGATAGCCGTCATGACCTGGGGTGGCTCCAAGGGACCGACGCTGGAGGCGTATAACGCTCTGATCGCCCAGGGGCAAAGGATCGCATGGTATTACACCATGCAGCTTCACCCACTGCCTCCAAAACTGCTAGAGGAGTTGAGGCAGAAGGACCTGGTAATCGTACCTGAGCTTAACTACCAGGGCCAGTTCTCAAGCATACTGCGCTCCCTGGGTGTCCGCGCGGAATCTATCACCCAGTACACCGGTCTGCCCTTCAAGGTCAGGGATCTTATGGAGAACATAAACAGTATGGTAAATTCCCAGAAGGGAGGGTTGGTTGAAGCATGAGTGCAAAGAACCCGGAATACGATTTTAAATGGTGCCCCGGCTGTGGCGACTTTGGAGTACGCCGGTCCCTGGAGTTTGCAGTGGCTGACCGCCTCAAGCAGACGGGCCTCCCCATGGAGAGCAACGTCGTGGTGGCCGGGATTGGATGTTCAGGCAACCTGGTACACCTGCTGGAAGGACCGCAGCCCTACGGGTTCCACGGCATTCACGGCAGGTCACTGCCGATAGCCATGGGGGTCAAGATGGCCAGCCCGGACCTGAACGTGATAATCGTCGCCGGCGACGGTGACTTTCTGAGCATCGGCGGCGAGCACATAGGCCCACAGGCCGCCCGGAACCTGAACGTTTGCGCGGTCGTCATGGACAATGGGGTTTACGGCTTGACCAAGGGGCAAAGCTCCCCCACCACGGAGTTGGGCGAGACCACCAGTTCCACGCCATACGGCAAGATAGAATCCGCCATGAACCCCCTTGAGCTTTATCTCACTCTGGGGGTCTCTTTCATCGCTTCGGGATTCTCCAGCCAGCCGAGAGTCCTCGCCAAGATGATTGCAGAGGGCATGGAGCACCCCGGCTTCGCCATCGTCCACGTCCAATCGCCTTGCACCACCTACAATGACACCTTCGACATAATCAAAGGCAATCCCAAGAAGGGCATTGAACCTACTATGTGGGAGATTCCCAATGACCACGACCCATCAGACCGCAGGGCCGCCTACGATGTGATTCAGGAAGGAGGTCTCCCAATCGGGATTGTGTATAAGGACGGGAGTCGCCCTACCTTGGACCGTAGGGTGGAGCAGATATATGAAAAGGTCCCAGCGAAGAGCGCCCAGCAGCTCATAGACTCTTTCCAACTCTAAGACCACTGTGCAACCAGGCTAAAATTCATGGCACCTCCCGTCGGTAGGTGCCATGAACTATTTTCGGACTCGTTGATTGGCTACTGCTTCTGCTTGACGTATTCTTCAAGATGCTTCCTCAACAGGACTCTGCCACGGTGTAGCTTCGACTTGATGGAAGAAACGGTGGTCTCAAGGATTTCAGCTGCCTCATCATTGGATAGGCCTTCCATGTCGCGCAGGGCCACAACCACTCGAAGCTGTGGCG
>JAGWBG010000222.1:0-418 GCA_021296015.1 Dehalococcoidia bacterium
TTATCCCTGGCCGAGAGGTGGCACCGTGAGCAATATGAGTGTGCTGGAGATAGTCCTGTCCACGGTGGCCATCACAGTGGCCATCATGGTGGTCGGCATCTTTGCGATAGTCCTGGCCATGGGTAAACACAGATGGGGAGGGAGAGTATCAACCCCCAGGGTAAAGCGGGAGAGGGCTCCCAAAGCTCCACCGGAGCGTAAAACCGAGGAGCAGCTCATAGAGGACGCGAAAGAGGACGTGTTGCCCAACATCAACGGGGCTTTGGCCTCCTGGTTCCATATGCCCTCGATGTGGCGGCGTTTCAGACGCCACCACCTGGCCTACGGCAAGGACCTGTACCGATTCTCCGGGTGGAGCTGGTGGATGTTACAGGAGTTCTGGCTCCTATTGTCCTTTGCTTCGTTCTGCGGTATCGGG
>JAGWBG010000222.1:752-4155 GCA_021296015.1 Dehalococcoidia bacterium
CGGCACCCGGCAGATGAGCGAGGCCGCCCTGGTGGATGGGTATAGCAAAATCAAGAGCATAGAGTCCAACGGGCTAGACATCCACAACAGCCGGAACAAGAGCCTGACCCAGCAGATAGGCTCCAACGCGGGCGTCATAGTGGGAGCCATATTCATTGTCATCGGCATCTTCGCCATGCTCCAATGCCAGTCTGGAGAGCCGATGTGGGGGACAGAGGATAAGCCGACGGCCCAGACGGAAGCCTCAGTTCCATGATCGTAGCCCTCTGCATATTCTCCCACCTGGCCGTGTTGGCCATCGCCGACGACCGCGGAGGCGTGGAGATGGCCTTTCTCCTGGCTATTGCAGGTATAGTCGTGGGGACGGCCGTCAGCGCCGGGACCTACAGGAGTTGGTACCAGAAGACCCTCTGGCTGATAGCCTATTTCGTGGCCATCATAGCCCTGCCCTACAGCCTCGAGGTCTGCAAGGACCTGCTGAAGGTGGTCCCGGAGGCGCTGAGGGACCTGTGGCTCGTCGTAACCTGGCTGTCAGTCCCCGTTGGGATGTTCCTGGGAGTAATTACCGCATCGTGGAGGTCGAGAAGTGAACGAAGGGCGTGACCAGGTTAAATACCTCCTGGACCAGGTCCCCGGGGGTGACGTTGGTGTGACGGTCATATTTCTCCTGTCGCTGATTATCTTTTCCCTGCTCCTGACCAGGGGGCGCTCCTACTCGGGTCCTGTGACGATGGTCGCGGTGATAGCCGGAGCCGGACTCCTGGGGGCCGCGGGGATTACCTCAGGCCCAATCATGGTGGTGTTAATCGCTCTGGCAGTCCTGATAGGAGTAACCATGCTCCGCGTGTCTCAAGCAAGGTAAGAGTCAGTTACCGGTTCCATCTCCCACTTCTGGGACTCCCCCGATAGCCTTGGTCCGTGCGCGCCTGGCTTCCAATTCGGCGATCCGTTCCTCTAGGCGCTTGATGGCGTCCTCATCGTCAGAGTAGATCGACCTGTCCAGTTGCCGCTCAATCGCGTCACCCGCGCGGACTTCGGGTGTGTCCTGTAGGAGGCGATGGAGTGTGACCGCCGTTCCTTAGCTGGCTTTGATAGACTCCAGGCGTAGCCGAAGCCCAAGAGCGTGGGTGATCTTGACGACCGCCACAAATGACGGATTGCCGTTCTCGCCCAGCGACTCGTAGAACGTGCGGCGGGACAGCCCGGCCTCACGCATCAGCTTACTCACCCCCTGAGCCCTTACAACGGCGGCCAGGGCGCGACGGACCATGCGCCCGTCTCCGTCGTCATCCTCGATCGCGGCGTTCAGGTATAGCCGTGCGTCCTCCGCATCCTCGATGTAGTCCGCTGCATCCCAACGGGTTAGCTTCTCGTTCTCCTTCGTTGCCATATCATCCCTCCAGTGCTCTGGCTAGCTGCTTCGCTCTAGCTATATCGCGCCGTTGGCTGCTCTTGTCCCCGCCACACAGCAGCACGACCACGGTATTCCCCCGACGTATGTAGTAGACGCGATACCCTGGGCCTCTTCCACCAATCCGCAGTTCCGAGACCCCATCGCCCACGGGCCGGGTGTCGCCGAAGTGCCCCTTCTCCTCAATCCCGTCAAGCCGGACATTGATGCGCGCCACTGATTCACGGTCTCGAAGGTTGCGAAGCCATCGGCTGAAGGTCGGGGTTTGCTCTACTCTCAACATAATTTAATTGTACCGTATCAGGTACATTTTGTCAAGCGTTTTCAGCACGCATTTGTAGGTTCGGCGGAAATGCGCAGGCAAGAAGACGCCCCCGGCGAGTACTCACCGGGGGCGTTGGGCGAACCGCGCGGTCAGGGCCTACTTATCCAGCCGAACCATTGATGCGGTGATGCCCAGTTCCTCGGCTGCCTGGGCGGTGCTCACCACTCTAGTTACTGCGGGTGTGCTCATGAATCGCCTCCTGAATGTCCAGATTGCGATGGCCTATAGACCCAAGACAGGTGTAGCCGGTTGCAGGAGGGATTGTGAATCTGACGAGTCACCAGAGTTTCCACCAGGACTTCTCCTTCGGCGCTGGCAGCATCCGAAGGGTTATATCAAGGCTCTGCTTAAGATCGTGGTAGCGGGCCTCTGCTTGGGCTAACTGTTCCCGGTGATACTTTGCAAGCTCCTCCAGTGAGCGGATGCGTTCCAGGGCTATGGCTAAGTCAGCTGCCATGTCAAGTGGCGCGCAACATGTCGCATTATCTGGCATAGTCGGCGTGTCACTGTGGCCTACTGGCGTGTCAGGTAGTAGTACAATGACTCGTCTAAGTACACGCTAAAAAGGAACTGCCCCGGCTGCTATTCTACGGTCTAGTGTCCTAAGCGACACGCCGAGGTGACGTGCCGCCTCTGTCTTAGTGACACGCCGCATATCCTATACCTTGCGCCATCTCTGAAACACTGGCGATGGGGGGTAACTCCGGGGTCAACCCCCCCGAATCGGTCAGTACCAAGCCTGCCCTTGGCCCGCTCGTGGGAGGCCACCATGCAGGCTGCCCGTGGTCGCTATTATGTCGGAGGTTAAGCATATGCTGCCCCAGAGTGATATGTCTTAATTGTCATGACCCTCTGTGTAGCTGTTTGCAAAGATAACCACGTCTACCCATCCCGCTATAAAGTGACTACAATAGCACGCTCCGCTGGGGCGTGTCCATTCAGTCCTCCACCTCGTCAGAACATCGGTAGCTGATGGACCCTCCGGACCCTCTCCATAAAGCCCGGTCTGTCAAAGCAACGCCGGCAGACCGCGACCGCTGAGAATTCCCCATGCTTGGCCAGGACCGATCCCGGGTTGTCGCACCAGATACATTTCATCGGCTCTTTGAGGGTCTTTATTAGAGTGGTGTTATTGAGATCCTTCTGTTTCTGGTTTTTCATCGTACACCATCCTTGTATCAAATTCAGCGCATTAAGCAACTCGTACATCCATCAGCAATAATGTTCTCCCCTATATGGACCAGCCTTATGGGTCTAGATGTCATGTTGTCACACCTTACACACTCAACCTGATCTACTTTGTCTTCCTCGAGGGCCGGATTGGGGTTAGTGGACAGCTCATTGGACCTGTGCATTTGCAAGTCCTGGCAGAACTTGGGCCACCGGTTTTTGAAGAACCGTACTTGGGCGTCTAGGTCCAACTCCGTAAAGGCATCAGACCATGGGGCCTTGTACCTTTTCAGCATCGCTCGGCAATATCGCGGGTCCCACGCATCGGGTGGATTGTCAGGGTTATTGGCTTGGTTCATCAATACATGGCCCATAGCGAGCAAGTCCACCTCCTGCGATTCCTTCGATTCCTCTTTCCTCGACTCCTCTAGCATGGCGATGGCCTCTTTCTTGGCCTTGCCAATCTGGGACAAAGATAGCGGGGGCGGACCATTCGG
>JAGWBG010000223.1 GCA_021296015.1 Dehalococcoidia bacterium
ACAACCAGGGTGGCAGAAGGCGGGAGTGACGACCAAGAAATGGCAGGATTGGGATGCCATCAAGAGAGGAGGATAAGTAAATGACGGCTACCCGAACCTGGGAAAGGGAGCGGCTGGTGGAAGCCCTGGACTCCTACCAACGGGGTCTCAGCGACGCACCCCACCTCCGCAAGTGGACCGATATGAGCGCCCCGGTCGCCTCCAATGGACCGCTCCAGGGGTCTCCTCAAGATGCTCTGACCTTTGTCGTCTCCACAGACGAGGTGGACCGTCACGGCGACATCGTATCCGTGGAAGGCTGGCACCTCGACCCTTACAGGCAGAACCCCGTCTTCCTCTGGGCGCACAACCACACACGCCCCGCCATTGGCAGGGTTCTCGATATATGGAAGGAGGGACACAACCTTCTCGCCACAATGGAGTTCGCTCCCACACCCTTCGCCCAGGAAGTATCTACGCTATACCGGAAGGGGTTTCAGAGAGGGGTGTCGGTTGGCTTCAAGCCGTTGCAATACGACATGAGACGAGACGCCTCAAGCGGCAAGGTACTGGGTATTCACTTCATTGAGCAGGAGCTTCTGGAGATTAGCGCCGCACCTGTACCGGCCAACCCCGGCGCTCTGCTCAAGGTCTTGGACAGCACGCCAAGGCTCCGGGGCTACTACCTGGACATAGACTCGGACCACATCTTCGAGGAGCTTCTGGCAGCTCTCCGTAGCGCCAGACAATAATCTAATCAAGGAGGAAACCATGACCATTGGAGCACACGAGTTGGAGCTTATCAAGAAGGAGGTGGCGGGCATTCGGGAGTTCTATAGTGCCCGGCTGGACGCTGATATACCTCCCATGAGAGAGGAGGTGGAGCGCATATCCGCACAGGTAGGGCGCATTCAGAACATGTGGCGTGAAGGCGAGAAGCAGGCCATTCTGGCGAGCTATGGCGCTCCGGACAGACCCCGGGTCCCCTACGGCAAGTACAAGGGACTTGATTTGCTGGACCTTGCCTACATGAGAAGCCTCCTCAACGCCCAGATTCGCCAGCCCCTTGGACTGAACCCAAGGATGCTGGAGGAGTGGCAAGCCAATCTCAAGGCGGCTATGGACAGCACAACCTCAGGGTCCGGCGATGAGCTTGTCTCCACTCAGGAAGCGTCCAGCCTGTGGATGGACGTGAATCTGGAAACCATGATTGCGCCCCTTTTCTCCAGAATAGAGATGCCCTCGGACCCCTTCGAGATACCCCTGCAACTTGGTGACGTCAACTGGTTCCCGGGGACCGAAAACCTGGCAGTCACAGGCACGACGTTGACTACGGCCAAGCAGACCCTGACCTCCTACGAGCTGGTGGGCCAGGTCCCCTGGTCCCTCACCCTGGACGAGGATGCGGTGATTGCTATGGCTCAAGAAGTGAGGGCGTCCCTCGTCCGCAATGCGGCGGAGGTCATTGACGACATTATCCTCAACGGTGACACCACTACCACAAACAACATCAACGCCGATGGGGCCACCATAGCAAAGACGGATGCAGGGAAGGGACATTGGTTGCTGGGATTCGATGGCCTGCTGCATCTGCCTATCGTAGACAACGGAAGTCAGGCCAACAACCACGGGTCTGCCGTCTCCGATGATATGTTCAACGAGGTCCGGGGCAAGCTGGGGAAGTATGGAGTACGACCCTCGGAGTTGGC
The DNA here is from genome assembly GCA_021296015.1 of Dehalococcoidia bacterium. Lineage (GTDB taxonomy): Bacteria > Chloroflexota > Dehalococcoidia > Lucifugimonadales > JAGWBF01 > JAGWBG01. Next base: position 1,689 of record JAGWBG010000223.1, read on the forward strand.
GTACGTCATGGATGTCAACACTTATATTCGCTCACTCAGCGTCGGCAATTTCCGGACCCTGGATAAGCTAGGCCCCAACGCTACTCTACTTCGGGGCCAGCTCGGGGCCGTGGAGGGCATTCCGGTAATAGTCTCTGAGCAGATGAAGCTAGCCGATACCGACGGCAAGATAACCGACGGCGGCAACGTCACCAACACAGGACGGCTGCTCATAGTGAACCGGTCCCAGTGGCGGGTGGGGTTCCGTAGGGAGCTTGCCATCGAAACGGACCGGGACATTCAGAAGAGACAGAACATCATGGTGGTCAGCTTGCGGATGGCCTTCGCCGAGCGCTCAGGCTCCCGCGCCGGTGCCACCCACACCGCGCTACAGTACAACATAACCGGCGTTGCTTAAGAGGGTGTCTAATAAGGTATGGGACATACTCCAGCCCACGACAGACCGGGGCCTATCTGCCAACAAGCAGTTCCTTTCCTTCGACGGGGCCCGCCTCGGCGGGCAGGAAGGATTGAGGGGGAGTGAAGGGTGCCGTAACAACTCCCCCTTATCCTGACCCACCTCCGGCGGAGGAGAAGGAACTTTGGAAAGACCCTGAGTATACGGAGATTGTAAAGGCCATCTTGGTGTCGGGCAGGTAGGTGATGTGATATAATACCCGACGCTTCATAACAAACATCGAGAGCATCCCCAGTGCTGAGATAGGTTTACTGGAAGAGTGTTTGGCTACTTCTTCATCTTCCGTTCGGTAGCGACCGCCATCCTGATGGTGGTGGTCTTCTTTGCTCTCTTTAGCTTCCTTCTTACGGACAACCTCCGAGATAACTTTCTCTCCTCCAAGTTTTACAACGCCAATCTGGCTGAAAATGACGTCTACAACCGGTTTTATGATGAGGTACTCGTTGACCCTGAATTCAATGATACGACCGACGAACTCCTTGGCAATGTTGATATTCCCCAAGAAGACATAGCCGGCGTGGCACGGGAAATCATGCCTGCCGATTACCTGCGAGACCAGGTCGAAGGGGCTGTGATAGGCACAATAGACTATCTGAACAAGGAGACCGATACCCCGGAAGTGTTCATAGAGCTTGCCCTTCCTCTGGCCAACGTCAAACCCGTCCTCTTCAGCTACATGGACCGGCGCATTGACGAGCTGGAGGAAGTGCCCGTGAGCACATTGGAGGAGCTGGAAACGGGACTGGAAGACATCTACCGCACCCTTGAAAGGGGGGAAATACCAACTCAGGTCCCATCCCTGACCTCAGCCTCCGTTGGAGAATTTGTAGACGACGCCTATGACAATGCCTTTGAGTCCATCAAAGACGCGGGTCTGTCGGAAAAAGCCCTGAGAGGGCTGGAGCAGCAGGATGACGTTATCAAGGGACTCCTACGAGAAGGAAATGTGAAAGAGTCGCTCAAGGTGGGTTCCCGGGAGATAGTGGGGCCTCTCGTTTATGAGGCGTTGGACGAGCTACGGGGGGAGTTTGATGACCGGGAGCGGCTCGACCTGACGGCCATCGCCGCCGATCAGTCCCAGCAGGACAAAGAGCAGTTCCTGGAGGAGTTGGACGCCTTTCGCGAAGTCATACACCGAGGAGAGGCAGTGGTCTGGATTAGCATCGTTGTGTTGGTCCTTGGCATCCTTCTTATTATGGTTG
>JAGWBG010000003.1:0-590 GCA_021296015.1 Dehalococcoidia bacterium
TCACTCATTGCTGCTTCCCTCCTGCTTTACTAAGCGTATTGGTACTCTCTTAGCGAAACTATGAGTTGGAGTGTCTCCGTAACTCTTTCAGTAGAGGTATTGGACTCCTGCTCCGTACCCCACCGAAGGTTACCTCCCGCGCTCACGTGGCCTATCAGTTCCTCGCGGGCTTTCGGGTCAATTTCCAGGGGGCCCAGAAGGTCTAGACACTGGTCAACAAACCGCTCCGGGGACAGCTCCCCCTGGGCCTTCAGCGTGCTGACGATGCTCTGGACCCCAGGACGGTTAGTATCTCCCAACATGTCGGCGAAGAAGTTGATGCGCCGCATCAGGGAGCCGCTGTTTACCCACTCCTGCCCGGTGTGCCATCCCTCGACGCTGGGCGGGTTCAGCAGGTCCTGTCCCATGTAGCCGGTCTGCCTGGCCAGCTCGCCAATGCCCGGCGCGGGAAACTCGGCTCCGCCCACCAGTTTCAGAGTGCCTGCCACAACGTCGGCAGGACTCTTTATCTTGGCGAAGCGGGCTTCCTTGAAGAAGTCCGAGTTGAACAGCACCCGCAGCACTGACCTCATGTCGTACCCCGACTCGGT
>JAGWBG010000003.1:602-17171 GCA_021296015.1 Dehalococcoidia bacterium
CTGGGTGGGGTCACCGACCACGCAGGCACCTGCGCCTCGTCGGCCACGAAGAAGTTGTACAGGTGTCGGGCTACGAACCCGGCCGTGGCCGGCTGCTCGCAGACGATTCTTATGATGTCCTCTCCGTTGAAACGTCCCGTGTGCCCCAGGAAGGTCTTCTCCGTGTCGTCGTGGTCCTCTTCCCTGTACTCGAAGTACCAGGGAAACCTGCCCATGGGGAACCGAGGCAGCGGGGGCTGCATGGTCCAGCCGGTGAAGGCCCTGGAGCACTCCCTGACGTCCACTTCGGTGTAGTTGCCCACGCCCATGCTAAAGAGCTCCAGGAGCTCCCGGCCCCAGTTCTCGTTGACCGCCTCGGCGTGGTTTTCGTTGTTGTCCAGCCAGTAAATCATGGCGGGGTTCTTGGCCAGGGCTACCAGCAAATCCTGGTAGTTGCCCATGCCGTGCTCCCGTAGCTTGTGAATCTGGTCATACACTATGTGATAGTGGTCTACCTTTGAGACCCCTGTCGCAAATACATGATGCCAGAAGAGAGTCATCTTCTCTTCCAGGGGTCGCTTCGTATTGATCATGCGATACATCATCTCGGCGGCGCCCATCCCGTACAGGGTCGCCGGAGTCCACGTCCAGGGATGATACCTGCGTAGTTTCAATATGTCCACAGGCTCCTGCTCTTCAGGATGCAGCAACTCCTCTACCGTTGCCTCGTACCCCTTGGCGGCGCGGGCCTCCAGTTCTTCCCGTGTCGCTCCAAAGCCGGCACGACGCATCAGATGGGCCATTAAAGCTATGTCGTTGTTAGCCACTACTCAAACTCCTTTCCCTTATGTGGTATTCAATCTGAATATTAGCCACTCATGGAAGATTATAGGCTTATTTTAATCCATCGTCAATCTTTCTGGCCTCATTCAAGCACGGCAAGCACAGGATATTCACAAAGTTCCCTCTTCCGTAAAGGCACGCAAGTATTTTCGGAGCAATGACTTTGACAACTACCCCTCCATAAGATATGGTGTCGAGGTATCAGACATTTGCCGGAGTTGACTAAAAATAACGACCAATCCAAGGAGGTGAAAGATGCCCGAGTATAGAGAGAACAGAATGAAGAAAAAGCTCAGCGAGGGGAAGTGCGCTACGGTATTTGGGGGCCTCAATACCGCGGAAATGATAGACTACATGGGCCAGTTCGGGTTCGACGGAGCGTGGATTGATACTGAGCACAGCCCCAACACCTGGGAACAGATAGCACACATGACAAGGGCCTGCGACCTATGGGGTATGACATCCCTGTGTCGCGTGAATAGCAACGAGCCTTGGCTGATTACCCGTATGCTGGACGTTGGCGCTACCGGCATAGTCGTGCCCCACGTCAACACCAAAGAGCAGGCCGAGAAAGCAGCTAAATCGGCGAAGTACGGTCCCCTGGGCTACCGGGGAATGGCGGCGGGACGGCAGTCCTACGGCGTTACCGACTATTACCGCAAGGCAAACGAGCAGACTCTGTTGGTGGTCTACATTGAGGAGGTAGAAGCTGTCGAAAACCTTGATGAGATACTGACCGTGGACAACATAGACGTCTTCCTCCCAGGCCCTATTGACTTGGCCCAATCCATGGGCTACACGGGCCAACCGGAGCATCCGGAGGTTGTAAAGGTGGTTGACGAGTGCGTGGAGAAAATTCTGGCCGCAGGTAGAGTGGCTGGGACCCTGGGAAGCGAGGCTACAATCGAGCGTTCCATTGGACAGGGTGCAAGATTCCTGTTGAGCGGCTGGCAGCAGTGGGTCGCAAAAGGAGCCAACCAGTATCTGTCTATGGTGAATAGCAAGGCATAGGGGGCAGAATCGCCATGCCACTAGGGCAGGCGGTCACGCTGTACCAGGTGCATCAGGATCCCACCCAGGCTCCTGGGATGGATGAAGCCAATCCGTGCACGGCGGCTCCCGGGCCTGCCCGTGGTGTCTATCATCACGTGACCTGACCTCTCAAGGTCTACGAGGGCGTGGTCAATGTCGGAGACCTTGAGAGCAACGTGATGCAGTCCCGGTCCCCGCGACGCTATGAAACGGCTAATAGCGCCCTGGTCCTGTCTGGTGGTCCCCGACTGGCCGTGCCGGACGTCACCAACCTGACCGGGGCTGACGTCCTGAAGAAGCTCTAGCTCACAATCGCCAACGGTAATGAACACCACCCGAAGCCCTGCAACAGGCTCAGGCGGGCGGCTGTGGTAGACAACGCCGTACTTGTCCGACGTGAAGCTCTCCATTACGGTCTGGACTTCCATGTCGGTCTGCCTGCTCTCGACAGGGAACCCCAAGCGATGTGAGAAGGCGTCTATGGCAGTGGCGCTGTCGTCGCAGGCGACTCCTATATGGTCTATACCCTCGACCCAGCCCTTTGCGCTTCGGTCCAGGTCATGGGGAAGGGGAAGGGAGAAATAAGTCCGCACTCCTCCGGTTGCGTTGGGGGACAGCATAATCCGACGGGTGCCTCCAAGTCCCTGGTCCGGCTCTACACCGGCGATGGGGACTCCAGCTGATTCTGACAACCCCGCGGCGCCATCCGGGTCCTCCGAGGCGAGGACGATATGGTGAACCCCGGTATGTTCCTGCCCACCGACAAAGGGGTCGCCTGGCTCGAACAATGCCAGTGCGCTTTCTCCGATTCCGAACACGGGAGCAACGCGTCCGGTCTTGCCTATGGGAAAGTCGGTCCTGGCAAGGGAGAAGTGGCGTGTCAATGCAGAGGCGACAGCTTCAACGTCACGCACAACTAGGGCCGCGTAGGCAAGTCCGTTACCTATCATATCCTTTCCTTCCCTCCTTGCGCCGTGCCCTCACTGGCCGTGGCATTTCTTGAACTTCTTGCCACTCCCGCAGGGACATTTCGCATTTCGACCAACCTTGCCGTGTTGTCGGTGTATAGTACGCTTTTCCACGCAATTGGAGCAGGTACAAGCTGGAGGGTGTTCAGCGTACCAGTTGGTTCTTGCCATAGGTAGTCATTCCTTCTCACCAGTAAATATTACTATCAGGTTGGGGGAGCCCCCACACCCGTTATTGAACCGTACTAGGTCGAGGGGCGGCCCCTGCGGAGTGCGCGGCCCGGAAGCGCACCCGTGTTCTCGCCCCGGTCTATGACTATCCGGCCATTTACGATTACGTATTCGATACCGACCGGGTATTGCTTGGGGTCCTCCCTGGTGGCGTGGGTTTTCACCGTCTCGGGGTTGAATATCACAATGTCGGCCTTGAAACCATCCCTCAGCAGGCCCCGGTCCGGCAGGCCCATGCGCTGAGCGGGGAAGGAGGTCATCTTGCGAATCGCCTCTGGGAGTCGCAGATGCTTTTCCGCTCGTACAAACTCCGCAAGCACAATCGGGAAGCAGCCATACGTTCTGGGATTGGGGTACTCGCCAAACAGTATCGAGTCGCTAGCTATCATACCGGCGGGGTGGGACACGAATTGGGGCAGGGTCTGGGCGTTGGTCCCCAGACCCACCGTGGAGATGCCGAGGTTTTCCTCCAGCAACAGGTCGAAGAGGGCGTCCGCAGGCTCCTGACCCCGCAACTCGGCGATGTCCGTGAGCAGCCTGCCGTCGTACTTCCGGTTTTGGGGTTGGTTAAAGTTCGTCAGCCAGTTGTTGTCCTGCCAGTCCCTCTGGAACTCCCTTTTCATCCTGGCACGGTCGTCCGAGTCGTTCAGGGCTGCCATCAGCCTCTCCGGACCTCCGTCCTTGGCCCAATGGGGGATGCCAATGGTGATAGTAGTCCCGGAGTAAGGGTAGGTATAGCAGTCGAACGTAACGTCCATCCCTTCGTCGCGGGCGTTCTCGACCAGGCCCAGGTAGTCCAGGTGGCTCCCCACACCCTGGGCGCTCTGACGATAATGGGTCAGGTGGACCGGACTGCCGCTGCGCCTGCCAATCTCAAGGGCCTCCTCCCAGGGTGCCAGCAGGCCCTGTGCCCGCAGGCTCGCTCTTGTATGGGTATGATAAAAGCCGCCGAGACGGGCCGAGGTCTCCGCCAGGGCCGCCAGCTCATCCGTGTCGGCATAAGCGCCGGGAGGATAGTCCAGTCCGGTGGACAGTCCCCATGCTCCCTCCTCCATGGCCTCCCGCACTACCGACCTCATATCCTCAAGCTCCGACCCTGCAGCGGGACGGTCGTTCCACCCTACCGACCAGATACGCACCGGCGAGTTGCCCAGGATGTAGGCGACGTTGATGGCGACGCTGTTATCGTACTTGCTCAGCATCTCCGCCACAGTCAGCCAGTCTGCGGGCATGGGAGGGTATCCGTTCAAGCCGGAGTCCAGCCATATATAGCGGTGCAGCTCCTCCTGGCTCTTGAAGGGGGCATGAGAGATTCCGTCTATGCCAACAAGCTCCGTGGTGACGCCCTGGCGTACTTTGGGATCGTGGTGAGGCTCTCCGAATATGGTCAGCCCGGCGTGGGAGTGGAGGTCTATAAATCCGGGGCAGACCACGTGTCCGGCGGCGTCTATGGTGCGGGCGGGTTCCAGGTGTGCGACGTCTCCGCGATGAATCGTGATCCGGTCACCGTCCACCAGCACCGCGCCATGAAAGCCCGGGCTGCCGCTACCGTCTATGATGAGGCCGTTCGTAATTAGCAGGTCAAGCATATCGCAATCGCCTTCAGTACCTTTTTGGTTCTCCTGTATTGGTGGTGGTTTTCCGGACTCCCACTTTCGTGGGAGGCCGGTGTGCCGAGTTGTGGACTCCCGTTTTCACCCGCCAGAGGCGGGCAGGCGGGAATGACAAGTAAATCCTTGAAAATCGAAAGGCTCTGTAATCGCCTTATCTGAAGTTGATAAAGGATCCGCTAGCAATTCTATCACATTTAATTCGTACCCGGTTGGCAGCGAACTTATGCACCGTCACGCCGATGAACGGGCTTCAGGGGACAGTGCCTCCTCCCAATGGGGGATCTGAGGGCGGGACGTGGTGGGCAGAACCAATATGGAGATGGCGCCTACCAGGCTCAGCACGAAGGATATGACCAAGGTGCCGTTGTAGTCACCCGTCAGGTCCCAGACAAATCCGCCTAGCCCGGTCCCCACGGCCATGCCGATCATTGCGCCCAGCATTTGCCAGCCGTAGGCAGTGCTAAGGGGTGCGTTGCCGTAGTACTGGCGGTTGATGATAGGGAAGGCGCTCATCTCGCCTCCGAAGCCTATGCCGAAGAGCACGGCGAAGAGGTAGAACATCCAGGCGTCCTGGGCAAAGAAGAGGATGAGCACAGGAGCGGATTGAAAGAGGAAACACGCTGTCATAGCACCTTTGCTTCCCATGCGGTCTGCCACTATGGGGACCACAAACCGGGTGATGGTGCTGACGACGGAAAGAGTGACGTATAGCCCGGCAGCCAATCCCTGAGATACGCCCCTCTCATCAGCCATCGCTACCAAAAATACCAGGATGATGGCATGACCCGCGCATCCCCAGAAGTGGATGCCGATAAGGTTCCAGAAAGTGTTGGTGCGCTGGGCATGTTGAATGAATGCTTTGGACCTTTCGCTAGCAGCGGACCCCCTCTGCACCTTATGAATTGGCTCGTCTTCCGAAGCACCGAGGGGTCTAAGGGCCATGTCCCCGGGTTCATCGTGGAAAAACTTTATCAGCAGAAGCAGAATTACTCCACCAGCAATGCCAGGGAGCCAGAAAGTCCACTTCAGGCCCATCTCATTAAGCAACAATATTATGAGTGGGACGCTAACTACCGGTCCCAATCCCTGGGATGCTCCCAGAAGTCCCATGCCCACCCCAAGGTGCTTCTTGAACCACGTAGTAACGGCCATTTCCAGGGGCACCATGAAAATTGCCATAGAGGCGCTCATTATGATGCCGAAGTAGAGGTAAAATTGCCACAGGTGGGTCATGGTTCCCGTGAGGACCATGCCACCCATGAACAGAACGGAACCCAGTACCATAGTGCGACGGACTCCGTACCGGTCCCCCAGCCAGCCTGCCGGGGGGCCAAAAATCCCGGAGGAAATCCACACCAGCGTGAAGCCGAAGCCTATGCTGCCGTAGCTCCAACCAAAGGTCTTCGGGTCTGCCAAGTAGGGGACCAGGATACTGGATGCCTGCCTGATGGCAGAACTCACCAGCCGCATCATGGAGACCACCGCCACGATAACCCAGGCGTAGTGTATCCCATGTGTCCCGATGGAAAGGTCGGACGGACTCCAGTTAAACTTCAGCATCCCCATGCCTTGACGGGAAAAGGTTAGAATGGGAAGAAATGTACAGGACAGGCCCGCCAGCAGGAACACCCATTGTGGCGGGCCTGATATATGAGACGTATGGCGTGTTGTGGATAGCCCCTAGCCCAGCTTCTCTACCTCGGCCAGGATGTCCGCCGGGTTGGGCAGGGTGGGCGGCGCGTACTCGTGCCTGTACCTGATGATGCCCTCCCTGTCCACGATAAGCACCGCACGGTTGCTGGTGCCCCTGTCCCCGTTCCACAAATCGTAGGCCTTGCTCATTTCTCCATGAGGATGGAAGTCGGACACCAGCGGATAGGGGATATTACCCAAGCCGTTTGAATATGTCCGGTGAGCGTGTTGACTGTCGCAGCTTATGCCCAGTACCTGGGCACCCTTCTCCTCGAACTGGGCATTGTATTGCCGGAACGAGGAGACCTGGTTCGTTCAACCACCTGTAAAGTCAAAGACGTGAAAGGAGAGGACTACAATTTTCTCTCCCCTGTACTGGCTCAAGCTCACCCGGTCACCCGGGTAGGCGGGAAGGCTAAAATCAGGTGCCGGCTGCCCTACTTCTGCCGCCATAGCTATACCTCCTTAGTCGTAAATTTTGCAGGACGGAAAATCATAGGGAATAGGTGTCACCCGGAAAGGCTATCAGGACAACTGCCTCAGGGCCTCTCCGATTTCGTCGTAGTTCGGCTCCACGACGGGGCTGGGAGCCTCCCATCTGTAGCGTACTATGCCGTCCTTGTCCAACACAACCACGGCGCGGTTGGCTGCCACATACCCTTCCATACCTGCCAGGTTCTGAAAGGCAACGCCGTACTGGTTCACTACCTGCCGGTTATAGTCACTCAGAATCGGGAAGTTCAGATTGTTCTGCTCGGCCCATGCCTTCTGAGAGAAAGGCGAGTCTACACTGATTCCCAGGACCTGGGCGTTCAGGGAATTAAGTTGGTCCGCCTGGTCCCTAAAGGTGCACATCTCCGTGGTGCATACGCCGGTAAAAGCTCCGGGGAAGAACGCCAAGACCACGTTCTTGCCCCTGAACTCGCTCAACTTGCGCTGCTGGTTACTGGAATCATACAAGGTAAAGTCAGGCGCGGCCTGGCCCACTTCTCCTGCCATGTCTACACCTCCTTCTCGGTATATTCTGACCACTCCCACGGGTATGGAACAAGCAGCCACCATTATAACCTATTCAAAGGGGCAGTTCTACCACCGAATCCCACAAGGCCTTGAATTCCGCCCCACCCGGTTATAAATTGGTCCTAGAGACGGCGCGGAGGAGGTGGCACATGGCAAAGGTCGTACTGGTGGTAGACATGCTGAAGGGGTTCTTGGAGCCGGGTCACAACCTCTACTGTGGGGACGACTGCCGAGACATTATCCCCAACGTCAGGACGATGCTGGAGCGGGAGCGAGCAGCTGGCTCCAGTATCTTCTTCATCTGCGACAACCACGAACCCGACGACCTGGAGTTCCGTATATTCCCCACGCATTGCGTGAAGGGCACTGAGGAAACGGAGGTGATACCGGAGCTGAGCAAGTTCGTGACAGAGCACAACGTCGTACCTAAAAATCGCTACAGCGGTTTCTTCAACACCGTTCTGGAGAGGGAGCTAAATGCCCTCAATCCGGAGATGGTGATTGTGTGTGGAGTGTGCACCGACATCTGTGTCCTGCATACCGTGGCAGACGCTCGCAACAGGGACTACCCCGTAGAGATTCCCACAGACTGCGTTGCCACCTTCAACCCGGACGCACACAAGTGGGCGCTTGACCACATAGACAAAATTCTTGGTGCAAGTCTGGTACGGGCCATCACCTTGGGGACTGGTAGCTAATATCCTTTTGAGGCCCACATCCTCGGAAAAAGGTGTATAATCCCACTGTTACGGAAGCACAGTCCACCCATGCCTGTACAGCCAAACCCGGCACATCACTGAAGAAAGCGAAGTCTCCCGATGGAATATTTGACGATTCACGAGACACCCCCGGACAAGGTCAGCCACCTGGTGATGGCCTTCAAAGGCTGGCCCGACGCCGGAGACGGTGCCAGCAGCGCTATTCGCTACCTGCTCAGGAAGTTCTCGGCAAAGAAGTTTGCAGAGTTAGATCCCGAAGAGTTCTACGATTTCACCCAGGTCCGGCCACAGACCACCATTAACAGAGAGGGCCTGCGAATAGCGAAGTGGCCCGCAAATGAGCTTTTTTACTGCACGTCAGAGGAGCCTTCCCAGAACTTGATGGTTTTCCTCGGCGTTGAGCCTAACTTGAAATGGAAAACCTTCTCCAGGGCTATTATAGATAACGCGGCAGATTGGGGAGTAACGACCGTCGTACATATAGGAGCTCTACTGGATGCCGTACCCCACACCAGGGAGGTGCGTATCAGCGGCTCTTCCAACCTTGTGGACTTCAAGAAGAGCCTTGAAGGCCAAAACATCAGACCTTCCAACTACCAGGGGCCCACGGGCATAACCTCGGCGGTAATGGAAGCATGTACCGCCAGAGGGATGAATTACGCCACTGTATGGGGGCATACGCCCCATTACCTTCAGGCAGCCCCAAACTACAGGGTGAGCTATGCTCTAATCAGCCATATTTCCCGCATACTGGGGTTCAAGATAGCTCTGGACGAGCTACAATCCGCCGCCACAACCTTCGACATGGAAGTGGAAAAGGCGGTGAGCAATGACGCTCAAATCGGAGCCTACGTGCAAAAACTGGAGCAGAGCTATGATGAGACCGCAACCCTGGTCCCGGGGGATATTCCAAGGGCGGACGAGGTGGTGAGGGAGCTGGAGGAGTTCCTCAAGGGGCAGCAGAGACGCGACGGAGAGGATGGCTCTGCCGGATAGAGGGTCCGCTCCCTACCCTTTATGGGACCTTTGCAAAGGTGATTCTCATTCACTTCGTCTCACGCCGGTGAGGACGATGAACGGGCCTCGGGTGGCAGCGAGTTTTCCCAGCCGCCAATCAGGGTGCGGGATGTAGACTCCAGGATGAGGATACAGGCCGCCCCTCCCAGACTGGCTGCGATGGAGATGCCCCAGGCTATGTCGTAGGCCCCGAAAACGTCGAAGACCACGCTCCCAATCAGTCCCCCCAACGCCATGCCCAAGCCGGCACCCAAACTCTGGAAACCGTAGATAGTCCTGACCGGCCCCATGCCGTAGTACTGGCGGTTGATGACCAGAAAGGCGGACATCTCTCCTCCAAGCCCTATCCCGAACAGGGCTGCGAACAAGTAGAACTGCCAGGGGTCCTGGGTCCAGAATAGAAGCGCCACAGTGATTCCCTGAATGAAGTAGGCCAGGGCCATGACTCCCTTGGCCCCCCAACGGTCCGCCAGAACGGGAGTGGCGAACCGGCTGGCGATGCTGAAGAAGGAGTAGATGCTGACAATTAGCGCAGCCGCCTCCAGCGACATGCCGTGGACGGTGTGAGCGAAGAAGACCACCCCAACCATGACGGTAGAATGGCCTATGCACCCCAGATGATGGATAGCGATGAGGTTCCAGAATGCCCTGGTCCTGCGTGCGTGTTGCATGAACACTCTGCTGCGTATCTTCGTCACGGAAGGGTCGTCCGCAGGTCTTGGGGGAGGGTCGCCCTCGGATGCGCCATAGGGTTGCATAGCCTTGTCGGCGGGCTGACTGCGAAACTGGGACAAGAGGGAGAATATTATAATCCCTCCAACGGCGGCGATTCCCCAGAAGGCCGTCTCCCACTCCACTCTAACAAGGATGAAAGCCAGGGCCGGAGCCATAACCGAGGCCCCCATACCTCCGGCCGACTGCTGGAGGCCCACCGCAATGCCGAGGCGTCTCTGGAACCAGGCTGCCACCGTGGTTGGTATATTCACCATGAACATGGCCTGAGCTATGCCCAGTATAAAGCTGTAGTAGATATACAGCTGCCATACCTGCTGTATGCTGCTCAGAAGGAACATACCCACTACATACAGGGTTGCTCCCACCAGTAGGGCCTTTCGTGCTCCGTACCTGTCGCCTATCCATCCGGCGACAGGTGACAGCAAGGCACCGGTTATGCTTCTCAAGAAGTAGGCGAGAGTTATGGCGGTCAGAGTCCACCCGAAGTCGTCCTGTAGCTTGACCAGCAGAATGGAAAATGCTTGACTGATGAAGTTGGTGCTGACCTGAAGGACGGTGGCCATCACCACGATGAGCCACGCGTAATGCCAGTGTACGCCTATGGAGCGCATTCCCTGGCCCAGACTAAGCTTCAGCATAGCCGCCGCGCACTGTCCCTATCCCCACCGTATCACCACACACGGCGCAGTGAGGAAGAGGCTTCCGGTGTGGTCCCCTCACCAGGCTTTTGCCCTCTATAGCTATGCCTATGCTGCTCTCCCTTGCTCCCGCTCCTGAGTGACTTCGTCATGTCTGAGCCAGGCGTGACGCGCAGGATGCCAGATATATCCCGCGTCATGTAGCACCTGTCCAATGGTCTTTGCGCTAACCTTGGGAGCACCATTAGACGCATGACGTAGTGCCCGCTGCAAACTCGACAGCGACCAGAAGGGCGTCCTTCTCATCTCCCGTTGTACTTCCGCGAGAATAAGCTCTTTTTCAGCGGCGCTATAGATGGAGTGTCTGCCAGCACCGGGTGTTGTGTCCAGAGCCTTTAACCCTCTTTCGTGAAAGCGCTGCACTATAGCCGCTACTCCGCTACTGCTGCGCATACGTGCTGAACGGGCAGCTTGAGTGAACGACTGTCCATCGGCCACTGCCAGGAGAGCCCGCGCCCTCCGTATCCGCTCGACTCGTTCTATCTCGGATGCTGCAATCCTTCTCAACTCGTCCTTTTCCGACTCCGTGAGTCCCCGTAGGGGCTTCTTCTGATGTCTCCCCATTTGATATAGACTCCTTAGTATAGGCAGTATAGGCTGTTCTAATCGGGGTTAACAGGTACACTTTCTGCGTGTACGGAACTGCCATGCCGTCCGGGTCCTCGCATGACCCTCGCCTTGCCAGTCGAGCCGTCTCCGGCGAGACGAAAGACGCCCTTGACGTCCCCCTTTTTGCACAGAACAGGTCTATATCTATCTTGAAACCTTGTTTAGTATACTGTCAAGAGATATTGTTTGATATACAATATTATAATTACAGATGGTATGGGGTCCCAATCCAATCCGGCGGGGCTAGTCCTGTTGAATTAGCTCGCATCCGGCAGCGATAAACTCCATCCACGTGGACTGAATATTGGGGAAGTCTGTGCCGAACTGGATGCCGACTGTGATGTTCAGAGCCGAACCCACTTCGGGGCGGTCCTGGACCTCAAACCGGTCGGCTGTATGGTCTCCACTCAGGTGGAGTTCTCTATGCGCCGCTATTGTTGTCGCGCCGTCGTAGAGGACAACCTCATGCACCCTAGCCTGGTCTGACCTGGTCCTGAAGTTGAGCTGCACTGCGCCACCTCGTAGCTTGCCGTCGCCGACCAGGGCGGGGGTTGGAACGGGGAAATGGACCCAAGTGTTCTGACCCGCCGAGCCTTCAATCCGGGTAAAGGGGCCGATATGCCGGACCGAGGTGAGGCGGTTTGGGTATTCCGTTTGCATACTGGTCCCGTGGACCCATGAAGTAAGCACTGTATCCGGCATCCCAATATACTCCTTTCACGACACGTTAGGGAAATTTGGCCTGATTATAGACCCATGTGAGTGGATGTCAAGACCGAGCCACGCTTGGAGGGAAGTGCGCAACTACAGACCTGCCTGTCGGCAGACAGGTTTCGCTCCAGTCTGCTCGGACGGAGACGTAGCTTGACACTCCCAGGAACCGATGATAGAATCCCAGTGAATAAGAGTGTCGGCGTTGCGGGTCTCCGGGCCTCACCGCCGGATGAGCAGTTCTACCAACAGGTGCGGTGGTTGCCTACCAACAACTTATTTTCACACCTGCTCTCGCTCCCCTGTTAACATATCTTGTTGATAGAGGGGCGTCTTTCTGCCCCATCTCTCAAGAGCCACCAGTTTACGTGGCAGGTCAGGTGGACCCTGCACTGCTGAGGCATTTCGTAAGGAAACCAGTCATCTGGTTAAGGAGGAGTGGCCATGTCAGACGTAGAGATTAGACGTGGGCTGAGGAATGTCTATATAGATACCACGGAAGCCAGCTTTGTGGATGGACAGGTAGGCAAGCTGCTCTATCGTGGCTACAACATCCATGACCTGGCTGAAAAGTCCACCTTTGAAGAAGTAATCTACCTGCTCCTTTACGGGGACTTGCCCACCAGGAGTCAGCTGGGCGAATTAGATGCCACCCTCCGCGCTCATAGGGCCGTCCCCGACGATGTGATTCAGGTCTTGAGGCTGGTAAAGAACAGCCACCCCATGGACGCCCTACGCACCGGTGTTTCCGCCATGTCGGCCTTCGACGAGGAAGTGGAAGACAACTCTGAAGAGGCTACCATCCGCAAGGGTATCCGCCTCACGGCCCAAGCCCCCACTATCGTGGCGGCCCATCACCGTATCAGAAACGGGCTTGAGCCGGTGCCGCCGAATTCAAGCTTGAACCACGCCGGCAACTTCCTCTACATGCTCTCCGGAGCAGAGCCCGACTTGGAGACCCAGAAGCTGATGGATGTGGACTTCATCCTCCATGCCGAGCATAGTTCCAACGCCTCGGCCTTCGGTGCCAGGGTGACGGCCTCGACCCTCTCGGACCTGCATTCCGCCGTGGTCACGGGTATCGGTGTTCTGAAGGGGCCGTGGCATGGCGGTGCAGCGGAGGAGGTTATGAAGATGGCATCAGAGATAGGCCAGCCGGAAAACGCCGAGGACTACGCCAGAAACATCCTGGACAATGGAGGCAGAATCATGGGCTTCGGCCATCGCGTGTACAAGGCCGAAGACCCACGCGCCCGACACCTGCGGGAGCGCTCCCAGACGCTGGGCGAGACGATGGGCCAGCCCCACTGGTTCCAGATACTCAGATACCTGGAAGAGAAGACTATGGTTCCCTACAGGTCCAGGGGTATATTCGTGAACGTAGACTTCTTCGCAGGCTCCATCTACCACCTGTTGGGCATCCCCTCAGACCTGTTCATACCCATTTTTGCCCTGGGTCGTATACCCGGATGGACCCTTCAGTGTGTCGAGCAGTATGGAGATAATATCCTGCTCCGGCCCTTGCTGGACTACCAGGGCCCCATGGACCTGGAATACGTCCCCATTGAGCAGCGTGGCTAGTCGGCTGAAGCGGACCGTCTGAAATCACCAATTCTTCGGGGGGCTTATGGCCCCCCTGTGTTTTCGCTGAGGGTGGCCCCCATGAACACGGATAACGTAGAATCGGAGATAGTCCGGCGAATAAGAAAGCATGGCAGGATAACCTTCGCCGAGTTCATGGAGTTGGCCCTCTTCTGGCCCAAGGGTGGCTACTACGTCAACCCGGACAACGTAGGGGCTGAAGGAGATTTCTATACGTCCCCCGGAGCTCATCCGGCCTTTGGGGCACTCCTTTGTGTGCAGGTATTCCAGATGGGGCAATTGCTGGACCGCCCCTCGCCATTCTGGTTGGTGGAGATGGGGGCAGGCAGCGGCCTCTTGTGCCACGACATCGTGGGGTACGCTGCCCATATCTCCCCGGAGTTCGCCAACTCCCTGCGCTATCTGTGCATGGACAGGTACTCACCACCCGGTGTGGAAAGCCGGCTGACAGGCGAGGCCGGAAAGAGGGTAGAACGACTTGCAGCCCAGAGCATCCCTCTACGTGGAGTAGATGCCGGCTGTTTCCTCTCAAACGAGTTGCTGGACTCCCTTCCGGTCCATAGAGTGACGATGGATGCCGGCGGGTTGAAAGAGATTTTCGTCACCATGAAAGACGGAAACCTGGTAGAGGTGCTGGACTCCCCCTCCACCCCGGCGCTGGGGGAGCGCCTGGACTCCCTGGGAATCTCTCTGACGGAAGTCTTCAGCACGGAGATAAACCTGGCTGTGGAATCATGGATGGAGGATGTGTCCTCCGCCCTGGAGCGTGGTTTCCTCCTCACTATAGACTACGGGCATCCCGCTACGGAACTTTATTCTCCCAGCCGCAGACGTGGCACTCTCACCTGCTTCTACAGACACACCCAGACTGACAACCCGTACCTTCGCATCGGCAGGCAGGATATAACCACACAGGTGGACTTCACCTCAATGGTAGATTTGGGAAAGACCCACGGCCTGGAGACCCTGAGCCTTAACACCCAGAAAGAGTTTCTTCATAGTCTTGGACTGCGACGGTTCATGGCCCGTCTCCCGGCTTCAGGTCTGCGGCAACGGGAGGTGGAGGCCAACCGGCTCGGTATGCTTGATATTGTCAGACCCGGAGGCATGGGCGAGTTCAAAGTTCTAGTCCAGGGCAAGGGGGTGAAAAGCCCCTTGTTATGGGGGGGTGAGCCTACCCGGGAGCTTGAAGAAGTGCTGGATAGGCTGCCCCTACCCCTGCTGACGCCGCTCCACATGCCCCTACTTGAAGGACGCTATCCCCATCTGGCTTTCGAGTGGGAAGAGATGTTGTCCTGAAGCTCGTCTCGCAAGTTGCCTTTCTTGCCAACCCTATTCCCAGAGCTTTTTTCGCCCTTCCTTGGGCGTCAAGAGGCTCAACATAAAGCCCGTGCCATAGACAATAGACGATACAATTGCAAGCACCGTAACAAAAGGCCCGGCAAACATAAGCACGACACCCACCACTATCGCTCCGGCAGTCAGCGAACCCAAGGCCCATATCCCCTTATTCTCCTCCCCGGAGAACAGGTCGTCACTTTTTCTCATGTACAACCTCCTGGTACAAGTTTACCTAGATAGTCTCTGCGTTTAGCCCCAACTCTTTCGCCACCGGCTTCAGGCTTTCGATGACAAAAGCTATGTGCTCATCCAGGTTCAGATTCAGCTCTTCGGCCCCTCTGTTGATGTCCTCACGTTTGACATCTCTGGCAAAGGCCTTGTCCTTCATCTTCCTCACTACCGACCTGGGAGTCACCTCGTCCAGGCTCTTGTTGGGCCTTACCAGGGCAACTGCCCTTATGAACCCGGAAAGCTCATCCACGGCGAACACGGTGTGCTCCATCAGGCTCTCCCTCTGGATACCTGTGTGGTCGCCGTGGGTGAGCACGGCCCTGACAATGTGTTCCGGGTAACCCTGCTCCCTTAAAATATTGGCCCCGTACATGGGATGCTCCTCCGGAGTTGGAACAACCTCCCAATCGAAGTCGTGGAGCAGCCCTGCGATGCCCCACCCCTCCTCGTCTTCATCGTACTTGCGGGCATAGGCCCGCATGGCCGCCTCGACGGCCAGTAGATGCTTCATCAGGACGTCGGTCTTGACGTACTCCTGAAGCAGAGTCATGGTGCTCTCTCTATTCATCCTGGTCCTCCAGTTCCGGTCTTCCGTTGGCGGTTTCAGCAACGGTTTCCGAGGTGGCTCCGGCCTTGGGGGCACACCTGCGGGCAGTGGTGATGAACCCGGTATGGGCTACCATGCGATGAGCGGGCCGCACGCTGTGCTGGGTCACGCTCCAGGGCCTTAGCAGCACCTCCACCGTCTCGATTAGCTGAAAGCGGGAGTCGGACGTAAGGGCCTGCACGAGGCGATGGATTTGGAGTACGGTGGGCAGGAAGCTGAGAAAAATACCCCCCATGGTAAGCGCCTGCGCTGCATGGGAGACCACGTGCCAGGGCTCGGGCACGTCCAGGACTATTCTGTCCACGTCCTGCTCATGGATACCCTCGTATACATCGCCCATATTCAGCGTATGGCTGGAAGCGTTGGGGGCGAGCATGCTTATATTTCTCATGGCCCTCGCCACCATATCCTCCCGTATTTCATAGGTTATGACCCTGCCCGCCTCACCTACGGCTCTCAGCAGAGCCGAGGTCAGAGCGCCTGAACCCAGCCCGGCTTCCACCACCGTTGCCCCCGGGAAGATGTCTGCCAGCATGAGGATATTCCCCAGGTCCTTCGGATAGATGACCTGGCTCCCCCTGGGCATCGCGAGCACGTAGTCCCCCAGGGTCGGCTTGACGGCAAGAAGGCTCTGGCCGCGGCTGGTATGCACCCATCCTCCTTGCTCTCGTCCGATTATCTCTTTGTGGGGCAAAGTACCCACGTGGGTATGAAAGGTGCTTTCCATGCTCAAGGTCAGAAGGTATCTGCGCCCCTTGCGATCAATAAGAAGCGCCAGGTCGCCTTCCTGAAACCTGCCTCCGGTGGTTTTTGCTTTCTCAATCACTTTGTAGCTAACTTTCTGGTGCCGAAGGTCGGAGTCGAACCGACACGGGGTTGCCCCCACCGGTTTTTGAGACCGGCGCGTCTACCATTCCGCCA
>JAGWBG010000224.1 GCA_021296015.1 Dehalococcoidia bacterium
TGGAGTTATGGTGCCGTATCTTTGTGGACAGAGTGCCCGTTGGGGTATCTTCCCATTCCGTCTAGGCAAAAGAGTGCTTCCGACCCCCTTCTCCCCTTGTGGGAGACAGCCGGAATGAGAGGCGTATCAGAGGGATCACCTTCTGAGGCAGTGCGATGAGACAGTTGCTACAAAATCTCAGGACGGGCGAGCTAAAAATAGAAGAGGTCCCGGCCCCGGCCCTCCAGCCCGGCGGTGTAGTGGTGCGGAACCACTACTCACTGGTGAGCGCAGGGACGGAGCGGGCGGCGATGGCTTTCGCCCAACAGGGTCTGATTGGTAAGGCGCGCTCCCGGCCGGACCTGGTGCGGCAGGTGATGAACAAAGTCCGTACCGACGGGCTTGTAACTGCCTACCGCAGCGCCATGGAGCGTCTCAACACATACCTTCCCCTTGGGTATAGCTCCGCGGGGGAAGTCCTAGAGGTGGGAGCGGAGGTGCCAGATGTGGCAGTTGGGGACTTGGTCGCGTGTGCAGGAGCGGGCTACGCCTCCCACTCGGAGGTGGTCTTCGTGCCGAAGAACCTGGTGGTGAAGCTGCCGGAGGGTGTGTCCCCATGCCAGGGCGCTTTTGCTACCCTGGGTGCTATAGCCCTACAGGGGGTCCGACGTGCTGACCTGACCCCCGGGGAGAAGGTGGCGGTTATCGGCCTGGGCCTGGTGGGGCAACTCACGGTCCAGATTCTCCACGCCTACGGGTTCCCCGTTCTTGGCCTGGATGTGGACCCCGGCCGTGTGGAGGACGCCCGCAAGTGGGGCATGGAAGGGCACGGAATTATCGGTCGCGACGATGTGGACGCGATGGCCCACGCCTTCTCCGGCGGCTTGGGTGTGGATGCGGTGATAGTCACGGCGTCCACAGACACCAGTGAGCCTGTGGAATTGGCCGGTCGTATCCTGAGAGAGCGTGGGCGTGTCTCCCTGGTGGGTGACGTGGGAATGGACGTTCCTCGTCGCCCCTATTATGACCGGGAGCTGGACATCCGAGTGTCCAGGTCATACGGACCGGGGCGCTATGACCCCGTCTACGAAGAGTGGGGCGTTGACTACCCCATAGCCTACGCCCGGTGGACCGAGCGCCGGAACATGGAAGAGTTCCTGCGTCTGGTTGCTCTGGGTCGCCTGAACGTGGACGAGATGACCACTCACACCTTCCCCATCGGTCAGGCCCGGGATGCCTACAAGCTCATCTTTGAGAATCCTGACCATGAGTCCTTCCTTGGAGTGCTGCTGGAGTATCCTACGTCCGGCGGGCCTGTGAAGCGGCGTCTGGAGTTGGGCACTCCCGCTGGCCTCCAGGGGAAAGGCTCCGGCGTGGTGAAGGTGGGCCTTATAGGCGGCGGGATGTTTGCCAGAGGGACAATCCTGCCTGCTTTGAAGGTGCTGGACCGGGCGCAAGTCAGAGCGGTTGCCACGGCCACCGGGAGGACCGCCCAGGACCTTGCCATGAGGAACGGCTGTGACTATGCCACCACCGACTACCGAGAGTTGCTGGAGGACAAGGAGATAGACCTGGTTATCATAGCTACGCGCCACAACCTCCATGCCCCTATCGCAGTCGAGGCGCTCCGGGCCGGGAAGCACGTCTACGTGGAAAAGCCCCTCGCCCTTGACTTGGAAGAGCTTCAGGCCGTAGCGAATGCTGCGTCCGGCTCACAGGGGCTCCTGATGGTTGGGTATAACCGCCGGTTTGCGCCCCTTGCCATCCGGGCCAGGGAACACTTCGTCAACCGGAGTACGCCCCTGCTGGCCCATTACCGCATCAACGCCGGAGCCGTGCCTGCGGACCACTGGGTGCACGACCCGGTGGAGGGAGGCGGGCGCATCCTGGGCGAGGTGTGCCATTTTGTGGACCTGCTCCACTTCCTGGTTGGCGCTCCGCCTAGGTCGGTGTTCGCCTCCCGCTTGCCCGCCAACGGCCGTCACGTGCTGGCCGATGACAATGTCCTGGCGGCCCTGGACTTTGCCGATGGGTCCCGTGGGAGCATCCTCTACTCCGCCCTGGGCGCGGATAGTATGCCCAAGGAGATGCTGGAGGTCATGGGAGACGGCAAGAGCGCGACCCTGGACAATTTCCGCACCCTTGACCTGTACCGGGGCAGCCGGAAATCGTCCCGGAAGTCCGGCGGCGACAAGGGCCACAATGCCCAGTTCCGCGCCCTGGTTGACACCATCCTCCGAGGCGGCGGGCCGCCCGCGCCGCTGGAAGAAGTCTTGTTGAGCAGCATGGCTACCCTCTGCATTGTCCGTTCTCTGAGTGAGACATCACCCGTGCAGGTTGACACGTCTAGCCTGCTCCAGGATACTGCCACTCAGCTAATCGAAGACGCGCCGTGGCGTACCACAGGGACTGGAGAACCATGAGCGAGACGACCATTTCAGGGGGCAGGTCAAAGAGTTGGAAGGTGCTCCTCGTCTTTGGAACCCGCCCTGAGGCGATAAAGCTCGCTCCCCTAATCCGGGAGTTGTCCCTGCGACCCGGGTTCACCCCGGTAGTCTGCGTCACGGGCCAGCACTGGCGTATGTTGGACCAGGTCCTCACGCTGTTTCGAATATGACCCGACTATCACCTGGATGTCATGGGTGACAACCAGAGCGTGTTCGATGTCACCGCCCGGTCCCTTTCGCGGCTGGGGGAAGTGATGGAGCGTGAGCGTCCGGACGTTGTGCTGGTGCAAGGCGATACCACCACGGTTATGACGGGCGCCCTTGCGGCCTACTACTTGAGGATACCGATTGGACACGTGGAAGCGGGCCTCCGCACCGGCGACAAGTACAATCCCTTCCCCGAGGAGATTAACCGGGTGTTCGCCGACCTGGTGGCTGACCTGCTTTTCGCGCCGACGGAGGGGGCGAAGCATAACCTCTTGGTGCAGGGTGTAGACCCCGACAGTATTTTCGTGACGGGCAACACCGCTATTGATGCCCTCCTCGATGTGGCGGAACGCCTCAGTGGCATGGACGGAGCCGACGGAATGCTGGAAGGCATCCCGGAGTCGTTGCGGGACCGCCTGGAGAACGGCGCATCGCCCCAGAGGATGGTTTTGGTCACAGGACACCGGCGCGAGAGCTTTGGGGAGGACCTGGAAAATATCTGTGTGGCCCTGGGGGAGATTGCCAGGCGTAACCCCGATGTCGAGCTCGAATATCCCGTGCACCAGAACCCCAATCTCCATAACCCCGTCCACAAGATTCTGGGAGACTCCCGGAGGGTGCATCTGTTGGAGCCGTTGGGGTATGCGCCCTTCGTATGGCTGATGAAACGGTCGTATCTGGTACTCACCGATT
>JAGWBG010000225.1 GCA_021296015.1 Dehalococcoidia bacterium
TATTCCCGACCTACGCTCGAAATGGGACTTAAAGCTCCGGGGCATAAACGCCGTAGCTGCAAGCCTCTCTGAACACCGGGATAACGCCATGTTGTACAAGGAACTGGCTACTCTGCGTCTGGATGTGCCCCTACCGGAAACCCTTGATCAATTGGAGTGGCGAGGCGTCTTGGGGCGAGACTACCTTCCGCTATGTAGGGAGTTGGGCTTTTCGGCGCTGTCGGAGCTTCCACATAAGTGGGCTGATGAGTAGGCATCCTCGTGAGGTATCCTGCCAGCCAGACCCAATGCCCCGGCTCAGGGAGTTGACTTTGAGCGCGCTTAGATAAACAATGTAGTCGGCGGAAACACGTCCCAATTGACATAACGGAAAGGGAGGGCGGACGATATGGCGAACGAGACGCCGTTACAGCATGGCCCCATCCAGTTTGGTCTCTTTGATTGGATTGAGAGTGACAAGCTTCTCGCACGCGACACCTTTGAGGAGAGGCTGAAGATGCTGGAGTACGCCGACGAGTCGGGGTTCTTCTGCTACCAACTGGCCGAACACCACCTCACACCGCTGTGCCTCGCTCCGTCCCCGGGAATTTTCCTCGCTGCGGCCGCCCAGCGCACCAGGCATATCAGGTTGGGGCCACTGGTCTACCTCCTTCCTCTCTACGACCCTCTCAGATTGCTTCAAGAAATCTGTATGCTGGACCATTTGAGCAATGGGAGATTGGACGTCGGAGTTGGCAGGGGAGTCGTGCCTTTCGAGATTGCCAGCTATAACGTAAATCCCGACGAGACCGGAGACATCTTCAACGAAGCCCTGGACGTTCTACTCAAAGGCTTTACCAATGACGTAATCTCCCATGAGGGCAGGTACTTCACTTATGAGAATGTACGCCCTTGGATTCGCCCTCTCCAGCAGCCATATCCTCCCCTCTGGTATGCTTCTACCAACGTTGAGTCCGCTCCCTGGGTGGCCCGAAATGGGTTCAATACGGCCAACATCTTCAATCCTTCTTCCGACATCAGGGCATATTTCGATCTGTACAAGCGTTCCTGGCAGGAGCACCAGAATGACCCTGGTCGTCTGAACCCCCACGTTGACGTGCCCAAGTATGGACTAGTCCGACACGTTTACGTGGCCCCCACAGACCGGCAAGCTGAAGAGGAGTGCAGAGCGGCTCATGAGGCCTGGTTTCACAATATAAGCCTCCTTCCCACCCTGACGGGGGAACCCAGAAGTATGGAGTTCATATCCAACTATGATTCCCTCAGGGGCAACGAGGTAATGATTGCAGGTTCTCCGGAAAGCGTGACCGACCAGGTGAGGCACGGCATCGAAGATACCGGATGCAGCTACTTCGGATGCATCTTCGCCTTTGGAGACCTTACCCACGAGCAGGTAATGAGGTCTATGCGTCTGTTTGTTCAGGAAGTTATGCCGTCCATATAGGCGAATTCAAGCGGGTTGGGCCAGCTTTGCCTATTTCTTGACTGTACCCGTGACAAGCTATATAGTGTGTTCCGAGTGGTGAAGAGACTGGAACACATCGCGGATAGTCCAATCCGGCAACCGGAAGATGGTCCCAGAGAAGGTCAACCTGCAAGGAGGTACATAGACATGACGATGACATTGGGCAGTGGGAACCTGCTTTACGAGCCCATTGAAAGTTGGGAGCAGCTTCCCGACGGGTGGTCCTTCCATGAATGCCCCGGAGTGGTGGTAGATTCCCAGGACAACGTGTACGTCCTCACTCGTGGTGAGCACCCAATCATCGTGTTCGACAAGGATGGTAAATTCCTTCGTTCATTTGGAGAGGGTCTCTTCAGTGAGGACAGGACTCATGGTCTCTATATCGCCCACGACGACTCAATATTAGTGGCCGACGACGGCATACACACGGTCCAGAAGTTTAGCTCCAAGGGCGAAAAGCTGATGGAGATTGGGCAGAGGAATCACCCTGCCCCTAAATGGAGCGGCCAGCCCTTTAACCGCCCCACGTCGGCGGCTATCATGCCCAGCAATGGAGATGTGTACATTTCGGATGGCTACGGCAATTCGCGCATTCACGTGTACACCGGTACTGGTGAATACAAGTTCTCATGGGGTAGTCCAGGTATTGACCCGGGCCAGTTTATGCGGCCTCACAACATTGCCGTAGATAGCAATGATCGGGTCTACGTGGTTGACCGAGAAGCCCACAGAATCCAGATATTCGACCCCAAGGGCAATTTCATCACCATGTGGAACAATATCCACCGCCCGGATGCCATGGTGCTATGGCAGGATAATATCTACGTTGGAGAACTCAACGGAATGAGCGGTGTTGATGATGCTCCCGGCATGGGGCATCGAGTGAGCATCTTCGACCTGAACGGGAACCTCCTGGCCCGGTTTGGTGCTCCTGAAGAGGGGGAAGGCCCGGGCCAGTTCATCGCCCCTCACGGCATTGCGGTGGACTCCCGGGGCGACATATACGTGGCCGAGGTAGCCTATACCATCCGGGGCCGCCACATGGACCCACCCAGAACGCCGAAAAGTCTGAAGAAGTTTGCCCGGAAGCGGTAATAGACCGTTAAACATGACAGACAGGGGCGAGGAATTCCTCGCCCCTGTTAATTGACATAAAGTCTAAGCCTATAAAATCGCCAGGGGGTTTATGGGTGAGCCAGTGGCGTTGTGGAACCTGAGTGGTGCGACAACGAACATGAACTCCCATCGCCCCAGTCGTTGGCAGACCTTGACCAATTCCTCACAGTTGGCGGCATCAATGAGCCACAGCCCCATTGCGACGATTCCCACACGGTGTACTGGCAGCGATACCTTGCTGTAGCCGCTGGGGTCCACGTCCTGGGAGGCGTCGGCCAGAATAATTGAGACGCCTCGCTCGTGTAGCCAGGGAAGAGTGCCGGCATGAAGACCCGGCCTGCCTGGTGCTGGCGTTGGCATTTGTTCTCGCTTCTTGTACCAGCCCAGGCGGACCAGCAGAGCATCTCCCTCTTCTACCCTTACTCCTTCAGCGCGCTCCGCCGCCTCCAGGTCATCTGGGAAGACCGCCTCTCCTTCCTCCAACCACTCCTTGCCCTTCAGCCGGGCGATGTCAAGAAGCACGCCGCGAGTCACGACGCCATCCTGTGCCCTGTCAATGTGACCGGCGGTGGCCTTCTGCTGGGCATTTACCAGGGATGCGGGTTTGCCATTGTACATCTTTCCATCCCAGAACTGGTGGCAGAGACTATCAAGGTGAGTGATAGTATATCCATGATAGGAGAAACCGATGAAGTCTGATGAGCCGCCGGCGCCGCTGCTCGGAGCCGATTCGCCGGTATTAA
>JAGWBG010000226.1 GCA_021296015.1 Dehalococcoidia bacterium
CCAGCTTTAAGGAGGTAGAGGGCGCAAAAGAAGAGGGCATTGAGTTCCACTCCCTGTCCAAGTGCTTCAACATGACCGGCTGGCGCATCGGCATGGTCGTCGGCAATGCCGACATGATAAAGGCCCTTTTCCAAATCAAGGCGAACCTGGACTCAGGCATACCGCAGGCGATTCAGGAAATGGCGATTACGGCCCTGTCCGGCCCTCAGACCCCCATCCTGGAGAACAACGCCATTTACCAGCGTCGTCGAGATAAAGTAGTTGACGCTCTTACTCGTCTAGGTCTCAGGGTTACACCTCCCAAGGCTTGCCTGTACATCTGGGCCAGGGTCCCCGAAGGCTACACTTCTGCCGAGTTCGCCGCACGTCTCCTGGATGACCTGACGGTGGTGGTGACTCCCGGCTCCAGCTATGGACAATACGGTGAAGGGTACATCCGGCTTTCCCTTACCACTCCCGACGAGCAGGTAGACAAAGGTGTGGCCCGTCTGGCATCGTGGAATATACCTCCTTCATCTGGCATCTAAGAGGCAAATGCGATAGCTAAAACGACAGTATCAACAGTCCAGTCAACTGAGAGAGACCTTCTGGTGGGGGTTGGAGAAAAGAGCCGATCAACTCTGTGGAGTATCGGCGAATCCCTGGACGAGTTGGCGCTTCTAGCCTGGACCGCCGGCGCCGAGGTAGTATCCACCTTAGGCCAACATCTGAACAAACCTACCCACCACTATCTTGGCATGGGCAAGCTTGAGGAACTCAAACTCCTTCAGGTCGAGACTGACTGTAGCCTAATCATCTTTGACGATGAACTAACCCCCACCCAGCAAAGGAACCTGGAGAACGCCCTTAACGTAAAAATTATAGATAGGACTGCGCTTATCCTGGACATTTTTTCCCGAAGCGCCCGCACCAGAGAGGGGCAGCTACAGGTGGAGTTAGCTCAGCACCAGTACCTGCTGCCCCGGTTGGTGGGCCAATGGTCTCACCTTGAGCGTCTCGGTGGTGGTATAGGGACTCGTGGCCCCGGAGAGACCCAGCTGGAGACCGATAGGCGACTTATCCGCAGGCGTATCCGGAGACTTGAACAGGAACTTCAAGAGGTACGCTACCGTCGGGAGTCTTATATGAGCCGTCGCAAGCAGGCAAGACTCCCCGTGGTCTCCCTGGTAGGCTATACCAATGCCGGAAAGAGCACGTTGTTCAACGCTTTAAGCAACGCCAGCGTCGTGGTACAGGACCAGCTTTTCTCCACTCTTGATTCAGTAACGAGACGCATCTGGCTTCCCGGAGGCGGGCAAGCACTTCTCACGGACACAGTGGGATTCATTCACAAGCTACCGCCTACCCTAGTGGCCGCCTTCAGGGCTACTTTGGAGGAGCTACATGAGGCAGACCTGCTGCTCCAAGTCATTGACATAACTCACTCCAAAGCTCCTGAGCAGACGGCAGTGGTAGTGGACACACTCAGGGAACTGGACCTGGCAGAGAAGCCCCGGCTACTGGTAGTCAACAAAATGGACCAGTTGGTGCCCTCAGAGAACGGGAGAAACCCATCCGATGTGCCGATAATATCCGCTGACCCAGGGATTCTAGTTTCTGCTGCGCTGGGTTGGAACCTGGACGGACTCGTGGAAGAGATTGAGCGGCAACTGGAAGAACTGGGTGTGCTGACCCCACCGTTGGGGTCCAGCGGCGACCCAGGGTGGCGATAATTTTACCAAAATAAATTGGTTCGCACAATATATGTTATGTAAATATCAGGATGGCCCCGAGTTTACATAAATCGTAAGCCCACAGAAAAGTGCATTTTAAGGAGTTTGAGGGGAGAATACACAACAAGCATGGTTCCGGGGCCACCCTAGAGGCGCTGTGAAGCATTGCTTATCCTCTACCGCCAAAAGGGTAAGTCGGTGGGGCAGCAGACGCTAACCCCACCGGTTGCGGGTTATCTGACTTACTCTCCCTTGCCAAAGACGGCCACGGAAGCGGTGAAAGAGCCTGGCCTGCCGCCAAGGTTGTGGGTGAGACCCAGGTCAGCCTTCTTGAGCTGACGTGGACCTGCCTTGCCCTGCAGCTGTTTGTAGACTTCATAAATCATACGGATACCGCTGGCCCCAACAGGATGACCGAAGCACTTGAGCCCGCCGTCGGTATTTATCGGCAGGTCGCCTTCCAGGGTGAAAGTGCCGGCTTCGACATCCTCTCTGGCCCTTCCCCTCGGGCTGAAGCCCAGGTCCTCGGCAATTATCAGCTCGGTAATGGTAAAGCAGTCATGGACAATCGCCATGTCAATTTCATCTCTGGGGTTGGTAATACCGGCTTCCCGGTAGGCAGCCTGGCCTGCCCGCACGTTCTCCGGGAAGTGAACGAAGTCCCAATCGTCTCGCAACATACCAAAGGAACCCACGGCCAGGCCCAATCCCTTCACCAATACATAGTCTCGCCGCATGCTGCGAGCGATCTCAGGTGTCGTGATAAGGGCGGCTGCGGCCCCTTCGCTGACGCCACAGCAATCATACAGACCCAGTGGCCATGCAATCATGGGAGCATTCATAATCTGGTCCACGCTTACTTCCCGCTGAAAATGGGCCTTTGAGTTCAGGGTGCCATTGTGGTGGTTCTTCGAAGCTATCTGGGCCAGTGTACGCTTACCTTCTTCATAGGGTATTTCGTAGTGGTGGAAGTAGCGGGTGGCAGCCATTGCGAACTGCGATGGTGGAGGTACGGGCGGAGCCACCTCGCTGCCTACCGCCTCAGGGACAGCCAGACCGGAGAAACCCGAGTCTTTGAGCTTCTCCACTCCCGTTGCCAACACCATATCGTAGATTCCGGCGGCAACAGCGTAGCTGGCATTTCTGAAGGCATCGGTTGCGGTAGCGCAGGCATTTTCAACCCGCGTGATAGGCACATAATCCAGTTTGAGGGCCTGAGCCAGGGGCTGCCCTGTTCGGAAGCTCTGGACAGTGCCTACCCAGGCAGCCTGTACATCCTTTGGGTCCACTCCCGCGTCCTCATAGGCTTCGTAAGCGGCCTCCACAATCAAGTCAGAGGTGCCAGCGTCCCAACGTTCACCGAATTTAGTGCAGCCCATTCCGACGATTGCGACCCGGTCCTTTATACCTTGCATGACGCCCCTCCCATTATGTTAAGTTAGTACGCCAGCCACTCCACCATACCGGCTGAGAGACACTTTCCTCTCTATGTCCGTGCAGGTATGGACTTCCAGTAGTAGTTGTGAATCCCGTTCACAACACGTAGTTTCCTGAAGCTCATCTCCACAGGCATCCCAACTTCGACTTCATCCAATTCCCTGTCGGTCATCA
>JAGWBG010000227.1:0-2491 GCA_021296015.1 Dehalococcoidia bacterium
GGACTCAGGACACTTAGCCCTTCTTCCAGAATTGCCCACCTCGCTTTTCGGGCTATGCCTCTCCCTCTGCGGACTGGTCGGGCACGACTTCAGTCTGAAGGGAAGGCTCGCCTGACGCTGCGGGTTGGACTGGCCCCTCCACCGCCGGCTGAGCGGTGCCAGCCGGTGCGCCGGCCTGGGAGGACTCGTCCGATGCTTGTCCGTCATCTTCTGTTGGAAGGGGGCGCACCTCCGGCTCCACTTCCAAATCCAGGTCGCCTCCGAACAGGTCCCAAGGATGAAAGGACTCAACGAAGAATTTAGCTTCTTCAATGGTCTCGAATCCTTTCTGGGCACGGCCAGGGTCATAGGTATTGGTTTTTGCCAGGGCGTCGAACCCGCGAGGGGTCTTGCGAACGGCTCCCACCTCAACCTCACTTTCATCATACAAGGCCAAAATCAGACGCTGACCCATCCTACGCTCTTGCCAATATAGTTTCATAGCCGGGATTTCTCCTTTCCCCGCTTTGATTGACGATCAACGCGGCTATCGTTGTGTCATGCCATGTTTCTGACGCACCAGCGACTCCGGGTGGTCGGTGACTGCGGCATCAAGCCCGATCTCTCCCAAACGCTCCATGTCAGTGCATACGTCCAGGTCCCATGCGGCCACCGACTTTCCCTGGGAATGAAACCTGGACAGCAACTCGGGGGTCAGGGTACGCCGGTCCGGGGCCAGCCAGTGGGGTTGCACCAGCGGACTCAGCCAGCGTGCCCGCAAAGGCAGGGGATGGTGGCCTGACCAGATGTAGCCGCGGGTAATCCTGGGGTCAATGGCCCTGATAAAGGCCATCGCCAGGGGATTGAAGCTGGCTACCATCGTGCTTTCCCACCGACCATACCGGCGTATTATGTTGATAACTCCCATTGCCAGAAGCGCTGCTCCAGTCCCACGAGCTTTAATCTCCACGTATATGGGGAAATATACGGGCAGCGCCTCAAAGACTTCAATTAACGTCGGGACCTGCTCCCCGCTGAACTGCGGGCCATACCAGGAGCCTGCGTCCAGGTGTTTCAACTCCTCAAGGGTGTGGGTCCCCACCGCCCCCTGCCCGGTTGTGGTCCGTTCCAGGCTTCTATCATGGATGACCACTACCTGCCTGTCCCTGGTCAGCCTGACGTCCAACTCTATGGCGTCCGCTCCCACCTCCAGTGCCCTGCGGAAGGCAGCCAGGGTGTTCTCCGGGGCCATGCCTGCACCCCCTCGATGGGCTATCACCAGAGGGTATTCCAGAGAGCCTGGGGCGATTTTCCAGCTACTGCTCTGTCGCATATTCAAATGTAGTATGACGCTACTACGGCTATTACGCAATGCCTGCTCCCAACCGAAGCAGGGTCTTTCAATTTTCGACGTTAGGCGAATACAGAACCTCACCTGTGTCATTCCGAACGGAGTGAGGAATCTGAAATGACGCCTGACGAAAACTGGAATCAAGGCGGTACCGGCCAGAACGAGGCCGCGGTCAGCCAGGACTTTAGACCCCTCGCTCCGCTTGGTGTGACAATTAAATGACCCTGCCAACCGAAGGGAGTCCTTTGCGTAACTCCCTTCCCTTTGATGGGGGAAGGCTGGGATGGGGGTGAAACCCCCCGGATTGACAGATGTTATGCAATGGTATAATCGTTCTCACGGAAAGAAGGCAGGCGACTGAAGGTGATGGTCTCGAAAACCAGTGGAGGGACAATCCTATATTGGCTTCCAACTCCTCCCTCTGCCATGGGCGGCGAGACTCGTTCACAACCGTCGTTGAGGTGAAGCACACGTGGAAATCGGCGAGACTCTCTACGTAAGCGACCGCAAGCCCTGGCGGGAGTGGCTTGAGGCCAACTTCGATACCAAGCGAGAGATATGGCTCGTCTATCCGAACAAGGCGTCGGGCGAGCCGTGTATCCTCTACAACGACGCGGTGGAAGAGGCATTGTGCTTCGGTTGGATAGACAGCATCATAAAGAAGCTGGATAGCTTGCGGGCCACACAGCGGTTTTCGCCGAGGAAGCCGGGCAGCGGCTACTCTCAGCAGAACAAGGAGAGGCTGCGCTGGCTCGCGGACGAGGGGCTACTGCACCCGTCCATACGCGAGTCCGTCGGGGAGGTGCTCCGCGAGGAGTTTGTGTTCCCCGAGGACATTCTCGACGCCATCAAGGCGAATGAGCGGGCGTGGGCTAACTACCAGGGCTTCTCTGCAGCGTACCAGCGAATCCGGGTGGCGTACATAGACACTGCCAGGGCGCGCCCGGAGATGTTCTATAGCCGCCTGCGGAGCTTTCTCAGGGCGACCGAAAAGGGCAGACAGCTGGGCCACGGCGGCATAGATAAGTATTTCTGAGAACCTGTTTAGGAAAACTCTGAACAACTTACGTCATTCCGGCCCCTGGCCTCCGCCAGGGCAAGCTTTGAGCCGGAATCCAGAAATTTGAAGAGTCTGGATACTGGCTTTCGCCAGTATGACGG
>JAGWBG010000227.1:2600-5913 GCA_021296015.1 Dehalococcoidia bacterium
GTAAAACCCGGCGGGAGGTGAAGCCATGCCCAGGATGACCGGTGGCCGATTTCTTGCAGAGACCCTGAGCGGGTACGGCGTAACCCACGCCTTTTTCGTGCCTGCTATAGTGAGACGGGCTTTGGTCGAGATGGAGAAAGTGGGTATTCAACGGATAGTTACCCACGGGGAGAAGGCCGCAGCCTATATGGCCGACGGATACGCCCGGGCCGCCGGCCGGCCCGGTGTCTGCATGGCCCAGACTGTCGGGGCGGCCAACCTGGCAGCGGGGCTCCAAGACGCGTACCTGGGGCTATCTCCGGTCATAGCCATCACGGGACACAGGCCCCTGATGCACCAGTACCGCAACTCCTACCAGGAGATAGCCCACTTCTCGGCTTTCGAGCCGGTCACCAAATACAACGTGGTCGTGGACAGCGTGGAGCAGTTGCCACACCTTCTACGTCAGGCATTCCGGGAGTCCACGTCAGGTGCGCCGGGGCCGGTACACCTGGACTTTCAAGGAGCACAGGGAGAGGTCATAGCTGAGGGTGAGGCCAATCTGGAAGTGATCATAGAGGAGAAATTTTCACGGGTCCCCGCCATTCGCCCGGAGCCGGAGGCTGAGATGGTCAGAGAGGCGGCAAAAGTGCTGTCCGAGGCTCGCAGACCGATAATCGTGGCCGGCGGAGGCGTTGCCACGTCCCAGGCTAAAGGGGAGGTGGTAGAGCTGGCCGAGATGCTCTCCATCCCGGTAGCCACTTCCCTAAATGCCAAGGGAACTATACCAGACGACCATCCCCTGTCCGTAGGAGTGGTCGGCTCCTACTCCCGATGGTGCGCCAATCGGGCCGTGGCAGAGGCCGACTTGGTGCTGTTCATCGGGAGCCACACCGGCAGCCAAGTCACCCTCGACTGGCAGATTCCGCCTATGGACACGCCGGTCATCCAGATAGATATTGACCCTTCCCAGCTTGGAAGAAGCTATCCTGCCAGGGTAGCCCTTCAGGGCGATGCCAAGGTAACGACACGGAGGCTAATCGAAGCCCTTGAGCCAATAGGCGCACGGACGGAGTGGGTCAACAGGGTACAACAGCTTGTAGGAGATTGGCGCACCGAGTCGGAGCCGATGCTTAACTCCGACGCCGTACCCATCAGGCCGGAGCGCATCTGCAAGGAAGTCACCGACTTCCTGCCCTCGGATGCCCTGGTGGTGTCGGACACGGGCCACTCCGGGATATGGACTGGAACTATGATGGACCTGAAATCGCCGGACCAGAGCTACATCCGTTGCGCAGGCTCTCTGGGATGGGGGCTTTCGGCGGCCCTGGGAGCAAAGTGTGCCGTCCCTGAGCGTCCCGTGATGTGCTTCTCCGGAGACGGGGGGTTCTGGTATCACATAGCCGAGTTGGAAACCGCCGTCCGCTACGGCATCAACGCCGTGGTCGTGGTAAACAACAACCGCTCCCTGAATCAGGAAAAGAGGGGCACGGAGGGAACATACGCCGGGGAACCGGGCGACTCGGACGCAATCTGGCATTTCACCGACGTCAACTTTGCCAGGGTAGCCCAGGACATTGGCTGTTTTGGCATCAGGGTTGAGAAGCCCGGCGACCTCGGGTCTGCTCTGGAGCAGGCCCTGGCCTCGGGCAGGCCGGCGGTGGTTGACGTAGCCAGCGACATGGAGGGCATAGCGGCCCCGCCCTGGAGTGGACGGTAGCTGCCCCTACCATTCTGTTAGAAATCACCCTCTTAGAACCCTACCGGCGCGCCCTGGACACAAAGCTCCCCAGTCGCTCCAGGGCCTTTTTGATATTCTCCTGGGAGTTGGCGTAGGAGAGCCGGACATACCCCTCGCCGAATGCGCCAAAGGATGTACCGGACAGCAGGGCCACCCCGGCCTCGTTGAGCGCCCTCTCCTGGAACTCCTGGCTGGGGATTCCGGTTCCCTTGATGCTGGGGAAAGCGTAGAAAGCGCCCTCAGGCTCGGGACAGGCGATGCCGGGTATCTGTCGCAGGCCCTCGGCAATGATTTTCCGCCTGCGCCCGAACTCCTCCACCATATCCCTAACCGGGTCCTGGGTACCTTCCAGGGCCTTGATGGCTGCCCTTTGGGTGAAGGAAGCGGCACAGGAGACGCTGTTCACTGCCAGTTTCACAATATGGGGTACCAACTGCTCGGGGAAAACCCCGTAACCCAGCCGCCATCCGGTCATAGCATAGCTCTTGGAGAATCCGTCCAGGATTATGGTGCGGTCAACCATTCCCGGAAGAGAGGCTATGGTGTGGTGCTCTCCCTGGTAGATGATGTCCTTGTACACCTCATCAGAGAGCACGTATATATCATCCCGCCCCTTGAGCATCCCGGCGATGGCCTCCAGGTCCTCCCGGGACATTACCGATCCGGTGGGATTCTGGGGCGAGTTGATAATGATGAGCCTCGTGCGGGAGTTGATTTTAGAAGCCAGGTCCTCAATGTCGGGATGATACCCCTTCTCCTCCAGGAGACGCATGGGAACGGCCTTGGCACCGCAGAACTTAATCATGGACTCGAAGATTGGAAAGCCGGGGTTGGGGTAGATTATCTCCACGCCCCGTTGGGCCAGGGCCAGGATTGTATAGAACATAATGGGCTTGGCCCCGGGCGTCACCACAACCTGATTGGGGCTAACGGCAACGCCCCTGGTCTCGCCCACGTTTCGAGCTATTGATTCCCGCAGCTCAGGCAGGCCTGGAGTAGGGCCGTAATGGGTGTAACCCTGCCGCAGCGCAGCCGCCCCCTCCTCGACGATGTGGGAGGGGGTGTCAAAGTCGGGTTCTCCTATCTCCAGGTGGATTATCTCCTTGCCCTGTGCCTCAAGTGCTCTGGCCTTCGCCAGAACCTCGAAAGCGGTTTCGGTGCCCAGGCTCATCATCTTTCGCGACACTACCATATCCCATTCCTCATCTGGTCTAACTTGAAGCATAATACATGCCTGCGTCCTAGTTTACATTATTGGGATGGTCTTTTCATTATTGACCAACAGGCAATAGGATTACTCCACAGTGGATTCCATTGAACAACCACCGGATGTTGTGTATCATTGCGGATGTGGCACCGGCAATCTGGTGCCCTGAAAGAACCTGATGACCGGATTCCAAGTATACATATAGCGAGGCCGGTGGCCCCGGACTCAAAGACGATGTGGCGGGACATGATTACACTTCCCTGCTCTAAGGTAACATCAAGGGAATGAAAAAGCACTTACAATTTCTAGCGTTGGTGACGGCTATCCTTCTGGCGCTGGCGGCGTGTGAGCAGAACGACCCTACAGGAACCCCCGCATCCACCGAA
>JAGWBG010000228.1 GCA_021296015.1 Dehalococcoidia bacterium
GCCTAGTGGAGATGAAAGTGCTTGAAGGCCTCTGCGTACTTCATACCAACGTGCTGGCCCGTTCTCTGCCGCCATTCCTTCATCCAATGGCCGTCCTCGTGATCATCTCCCACCTGGGATACATGCTGCTTTAACGCTTCAACGGCTACGTCAATAGTATCTGAGACATCAATCCATTTGTCGGCTTTTTCCCCATGGTCCATCACCAGGACTTCCCTCACTTTGTGGGGTTCCAGTCCATCCTTGAGTAGCTCAGGGAATGTCATCCTGTCACGGGCCGTGGGAAACACGGCTGATAACGCCGCCTCACCAGCCGCTATGTGGTCGGGATGACCGATGTAGCCTGTACCGTTGAGGCTCCTCACTGGGCTTTGACATATCAGCACGTCGGGCTTATACCTTCTGATTTCCCTGGCGATGGCTTGCCGTAGCTCCAGGGTCGGTTGAAGCATGGAGTCCTCATGCCCAAGAAACACCACCTCTTTCACTCCCAGCACTTTGGCCGCTGCAAGCTGCTCCTGACGTCGTATCTCCACTAATTGCGCAGAGGTCATCTCCGGGTCACTGCTGCCTTTACTGCCATCAGTGCAGAGGACGTACACCATCTCCATCCCCTCTCTGCACCATTTCGACACGGTCCCTGAACATCCATACTCGGCATCATCGGCGTGGGCGACTACTACCATCCCACGCCGGTACGGTTCTTCTGGGGTCATGGAGTTACCACCTCCGAAAGATGAGTTTTACCCGTGTGATTGGACGATACAAGACGTTAATACCGAGGTGCCCGCGCAGCATCTCCAAGTGAGAGAGGCGGTCTCTCTGGTGGCATAGCTCGCAACACTAATGGGAGTGTGTCTCTTCTCCACTGGACACCAAGAGATCGGACCTTTCGCCCCACTTCTTGTAGAATCGTTTGAAATTCTTGAAGCTGAGTTGGTCCCGTTCTGCCTCTCCAAGAGCGTTCCACTGACGGTGCTCGTGGCGTGTCATGGGGAGTGTTCCATCGGCCACTATGCGGTTATTTCGCTCCCTAACCTGGAAGCTGAAGTCCAGGTCCAGATTCCGGTAGAAGCGGAACGTCTCTCGCATGAGACCCACTGTTGAAAGCAGGTCACGCCTGAATGCGATGCAATAGGCTTGCATCGCGTCCGCGTCGCCCGACTGCACCTCTTCATGGAAGTGGAGGAGGTCGTCAGTCTTCAATCCCCAAGGCCCAACAATCCCGATTGACCTGTCCTGCAGCCAGCGTTCAATAGGCTCCAGTGTGTCCCCCTCTATCTCAACGGATGTATCCAGTATCACTATGGTCCGTCCCAAGCTCTGCTTCAGGCCGATGTTCTTGGCTGCGCCTTCCCCAAGCACGTGGTCGCAGTGAATGACCTTGACACGGGAGTCTCGCTGCTGGAGTTCCTCAAGCCAGTCCGACGTGCCGTCAATTGAGCCATTGTCTACCACGATCAGTTCGACCTCGTGATCTTCGGACCACCTTAGAATGCTTTGGGCACAACGCTTCACGTCATCAATGTAGTTATTCGCGGTAACAACGAAGGAGAAATCAAGCTGCGGAGTACGGTCAAGATAAGACTCGACCTCTTTTGAAGAGGATACGGTGCTCCAGCGCTCCCCTAGCTTCTCCATGACCGTCTTGGGACGGACCTTCGTCTCGGACATTCCGTCCCCTACTATGTAGCCGTGAGATGAAATGACGGAGCGAAGCTCATCGGCACGTTGGTAGTCGGCTTGCTGGCGGAGTCCGGTCCTCTCGGCAACCGTTGACTGTATCTCCCCGGGCAGGTCATACCGGGCGGGCACGTCACCAAGACGCAGCCCGAGAATCCGGTCGAAATCCAGCAGAAGGCTAAGCTTGGCCTGGTCCGGCAACCCGGAGCGCACCGTGGCCCATGTGAGTCCAAGTCCTCCGGGTAAGTCAAGGTCGTCATTAACGGCATTGGTGAATCGGGCCTTCCATTCCTCTGCTTCCTCGGGCTGCTTGGCGAGGAGAGGGAGGTTGCGCCATTCCCACACCCGGTCTCTCAAACTCGTCAGAGCGCGTTCAGCAGCCTTTAGAGCCGAGAAGGTGAAGTTCATGCGGTGCCTGTACCTCAGCGTGAGACAAAGATAGCGGAAGGACATGGGATCGAATCCCCTCTGCTCCAGGTCGTCCAGGATGAACTCGTTTCCAGCAGACTTTGCCATCTTTACGCCGTCGGCCAGAAGATGTTGGCCGTGTACCCAGTGGCGCACAAAAGGTTTGCCGAAAGCGGCCTCGCTCTGGGCTATCTCGTCTTCATGGTGAGGGAAGATGTTATCAACACCGCCTGTATGAACATCCAACTGTTCACCCATATACTTGGTGGACATGGCCGAGCACTCAATGTGCCAACCCGGGAATCCTTCACCCCAGGGACTATCCCACTTCATTTCTCGGCCCGGCTCTGCGGTTTTCCATAGGGTGAAATCTCGGGGGTCTCTCTTGAGGGGGTCAACCTCCGACCTCACTCCCTCCATCAGGCCTGCCTGGACATTGCCGGAAAGCTTGCCGTAATCACTGAACTTGCTGACATCGAAATAGACGTTGTCTCCGGCCTGGTATGCGTAGCCGTTCTCAAAGAGTCGTTCTATTACAGCTATCATCTCCTGAACATGGTCGGTAGCCCACGGAAAGTGGTGGGCCGGAAGGATATTCAGCTTGCTCTCGTCTCGATGAAAAGTGTCGGCATAGAACTGGGCAATCTCCTCGGGAGTTTTACCTTCCGCAAGGGCGGCAAGGATGACCTTATCACCTCCGGTCTCCAGCATCTCTTGGCGCATGTGGCCCACGTCGGTGATGTTCTTGGCGTGGATTACCTTGTACCCACCATGCTCAAGTATACGTCTAATCCAGTCGGCCATGAGGTAGGTGCGGAGGTTCCCTATATGGGCATAGCGGTACACTGTGGGACCACAGGTATACATGCGGACAACCCCGGGTTCCAGGGTCGTTATCTCTTCTACTCTCTTGCTCAGCGTATTATAAATGCGAAGCAAACCGCCACCCCTGGTCAAGAGTTTTCTGTGATGATTGTATCACGTATGTGACCTGATTGCACCTGTGTTTGCATCGTTGACAATATACCGGAGGCTCTCTACAATCCTAGACAAGAAAGTCTTGCATCGAAGCGTATTCCTCACACTTGGCACGGAATCCGCAATGACTACTATGAGACAGCTATATGAACACCAGGAGTTGGACCTGAGAATAACGGAGTGCAACGGTATAA
>JAGWBG010000229.1 GCA_021296015.1 Dehalococcoidia bacterium
ATTTCCTATTTATTCAGAGTTTCTCCAAAGTCTTGTTCTACTTGAACAGGGGTGCTACCTTCTGGCTCAAGAGTCGCATGGACGAGGCAGACTGCTCTCGCGACACCAGGCCCCGATGAGTCAGCATAAGGTTTGTGGCCCCTACATCACGCAACTGGGCTACCTGCTCCGCCACCCGTCTGGGCGAGCCTACCAACGCCTCTCCCACGCCGGGGTTGGGAGTGGGTTGATAAGCTGATATGGGAAGTGGTGGTGGCTGCTTGGGTACTACGATGTCCTTTGGGTTCCAGCGCTCCCGATAGTCGGAGATGGTTTCATAAGCGCGCTGGTAAGCCGGGATGAACTCTTCGAGGGCCTGCTCATCAGTCTCCGCTACATAGCACTCCCGCCAGACCCACGACTGGTCCAGGGCATTATCTACCTCTCCCTCGTCGAATCCCGAGGACAGCATGGTGTCACGATACAATCGAATTGACTGACCCAAATGCTCAGTTGAACGCCCTCGCAGAAGGGGTATCCTGCCTATTCGTGCCATCTCGACTATGGACTCATCGGTGATTCCTGAGCGTGCAAGGGTAGGATGAGGTTTCCGGTATGGCCGAGGGCGGAGTGACGGAAAGGTCACGTTCCAATACTTACCCTGATATTTCAGATTATCCGTGGTCCATGCCTTTATCATCAGGTCCTCACCCTCTACGAGGAGCTCCGGGCCTTCGGTCACACTGCTGCTTCCAAACCCCAAGTACTCAAAGGAGTTGAAATTGGAGCCCCGTCCCAGTCCCACCACCAGACGGCCGCGGCTGAGGTTATCGAGCAGAGCAGTCTGGATTGCAAGCCGGATGGGATTATGTAAAGCTATCTCCAGAATCCCAAATCCCAGAAGCACTCGCTTAGTCTTGACCGCCACAGCGCTCGCAAAGACCAGAGGGTCTCCATACACACATTCACCCGTGAAGTGATGCTCTGCCAACCATATAGCGTCCAGGCCCAGTTCCTCTGCCAGTTCAGCTTCGTACAGGCAATCATCAATAGCCTGTACGTCTTGGGAGTCATCGAATTTCATCGGATAAAAGAAGTGGCCAAAGCGCATGTCACCTCCACAAGCCCTGGATGCAGGGCTACCCCTTACTCTACTCCTGACAAACCTCAATGACAAGATAGTCGGGGCAGTAGTGTATATTTTGAAAAGAAATGTGCTATACAAGGGCAGCGGGAAATGACTGATGCTACCTTTCATTCCTACACAACGGGCTACTCAAACCCTAAACCATGGTAGAGTTCTCTGGAAAACAGACAACTCGAATGTAATCCGACTAAAAGAACGGCTTACGATCCGGCCACTGGGCCTGAACCTGCTCCTCAAAAAATTGCCTTCGTAGGCCAAGGCGTCGCTACCTATGACATTAGGATGATTTACCAGCCTGCTCTGGAGGGTTTCCCATGCTTGGTAAGCAACCCAAGATTCAGACTCAACATTTTCCGGGACCCTGACACAGCGACATACATGGCCAAGCCCATGGACTATGGGGAAGTCAACCGGTCCATGGAATGGCTACACGGAGGTACCCTCACCATGAACGCTCTGTACGAATTTTCGAAAGGACAAATGCTAGATCAGATTACTCGCGAATTTCACTCAGAGAAGCCAGATTTATTGGTTAGGGTGGCGGGTCTCTTTGGTTCTTTTGTCGGCGCAGCAGGTAAAGTGTTCTTTCAGTGAATAGTTAGGTTCCCGAAAGGTAGTGTATCACTGGACTCTGACCAAGATGTGAGTGTGACACCCGATGACATTTAGCCATCAGAGCGTCCCCCGAATCCAAGACGCTGGGTCTCGAGGAGACTACTGGAACCCACCGGAGGCTTCAGGCTACCACAGGCGGCGAACACCGTACCTGTCGAAAAGGGGTTCGTTGGATATGAAAACGAGGTTGCGCGACTGCGCTTGGGCAATGAGCATCCGGTCGAATGGGTCTCTAAGGGGACCGGGTAATGCCCCTGCGCGTGCGGCATCATCCACGGTTATAGACAGTTCCTCAAAGCCCTCGCCTGCGATGGCCTCCCGGATATTAGAAACAAACTCGTCAGCCTCGGGCAACCGGCCGGCGCGGTGCTTGGTAGTGATTTCCCATGCCGACGCGGCGCTGATGAGCTTGTCATTGGTTTCGTCGGCGATGGCGTGACGGACGCCGGTCCGCAATCGGGCACTTCCGATAAGCCACCAAATCAGCGCATGGGTATCCAGAAGGAGCTGCATCCGCTATGCGTTCCCCTCCCAAGCTGCCAACTCCTCTTCTGGCAGCGGGTCGAAGAAGCTATCATCGATCCTTATCCGACCCTTCCAAGAGCCGAACTGGGGTTTGCCCCGCTTTCGGACCGGCACAAGCCGGGCGATGGGCTTGCCGTTGCGGGCAATAACAACCTCCTCGCCGGCCTCGGCCTGCTTCAGCAGTCGGGACAGATTGGTCTTAGCTTCATGCACGTTCACAGTTGCCATAGGCTATTCCTCGTTGGACAATTTAGCTAAATATTTAGCTAATAATATAATCAGTCGGAGGTTATGTCAATGGGAGCAGTGCTATGATATTCTCAACGTGTGTCGGTAATAACGGACGTGAATATCTACACGTACTGAGCATACCCCTTCGTGCCTTGGGGTACATGCTCCCTCCTGTGATTGTGGTATACTGAGTTCTCTACCCTACTTTGCAGGGCTGATTCTCATCACTCGCGGAGGATGCTTATGTTTGACGTCGGGTGAGATTCGCCTTCATCTTCGTTCTCTTGAGAGCATTTTTGTCGTGGCGGCATGCACATCCAGTGCTTTTGGGTGGTTGAGGGGTAAGAAATTGACAAGAGACACCGGGGGTTCTCATTCTGTGTTAACGTACACCCCATCTCCAAGCCATCGGACTGGGTGAACACAGAATGTGCCTCGGCTCTTGATTTCATCCAGTCCAGGCTATGGGCGCGTACTGTATTCGTAGCATACTATAGGGAAATACGGACCCGGGCAGGTATCCAGAATACGGATGGTGAATACTTTGCCAACGTTGTGCAACCTGCTGAAATCCGCTTCTACCTTCGTCCTCTCCCTCACCCTCCGCGAGGGCAGGTCATGAAGACCGCCCGGCACGCCGTGCTACTATTTCTACTGACAGCACCATTCTTAGCGGGTTTCGCCGTTTCGAATGATGCCACCACAGTCCAGGCGCTGATACCTGACTCTGCCCAGAACTCTTGCCCAACTCCCCAG
>JAGWBG010000230.1 GCA_021296015.1 Dehalococcoidia bacterium
GTAAACATGGTCACCCGCTATCGGAGGGGACGTGACGATGGGCCTTGAGGGTTCATAAGTCCAGACAAAGTGCAGGGGATTTGGGGCCTGGTGCGGTGTATATCCCGTGTTCTGGGGAGTGCGCCGACTCTGTGCCCAGGTTTCGGGGGCGATACTGGGACTCAAATCAGTGGTGGCACCAGGGGGATTGGGGCCTACTTCGAAGAAGACCAGCACTCCCCATACAGTAAACCCTATTGCAGCAGCCAGGAGGAACCCGATACGAAAGAAGCGGTTGCGCAGAAAGCCCAGCCTCAGACGGCGGGCTATCCGGCGACCCTCTGTACGCGTAACAGGAGTGATCTCGGCTAACGATGACCAGCAGTTGCTACATCTTGTCCTATCACCAAGGGGATTGACGTGACCACAGATACGGCATACACGGACTTGTTCCACAGATGACTTTCTCCTTCCCCACTGATAGTCTATCACTGTGGGCGCGTGTTAAACACCCGGAAGAGCAACAATACTGCAATAGATATGCTAGTGGATACGGAGATGTGGAAATGGACAACCTGGGAGAACCGGCTTCAACGTGGTCTATACCACCTATAGGTCATCGCACCGTCCCGGCGGACACCATGGCACCGGATGGGTCGGAGATACGAACATTAATAGACCACAATCTGGGTGCGGAGCGGGCCAGCCTGGTAGAGGTAACTCTACCTGCCGGCCAGGTATCCAGACCGGTATGGCACCGGCAGGTGGAAGAAATCTGGTACGTCCTGGAGGGACACGGGCAAGTATGGCGATGTCCCTTCGGCGTAGACCCCGAGGACATGGTGCCGGTGGCTGTGGGGCCGGGTGACGCCCTCACAATACCGACGCGATGGCGGTTCCAGTTCAACGCCTCACCAGGTGAGAGCTTGCGCTTCCTTTGCTTCACTACACCACCCTGGCCCGGGTCGGACGAAGCACGGTCGGCGGGAGCCGGAGGACTTGGCCCATCTACGGTGTGATGCTCCTACAGCGCGATACAGAGACGTAAGTATCCGTTTCAGCCACCGCCAAGGCTAATATATTATTGATACTCCCGTCATTCCCGCAAAAGGGACAAGCCATCCCACCTGCAGCTGTGGAACATGAAAACGGTGGACTCGGCCGTCATGCGCCCCTCTGCTCTATGGGTTGGCCCACCCATTGGATTTGCACGCGGTCAATCTTCAGCCGCGTCATTTTTGTGATTTCCAGTCGCAAGTCTCTATAGTAGACGTGCTCCCCTTCCTGGGGGATGTGTCCCAACTGCTCCAGTATGAAGCCAGCCAAGGTCTGATAATCTCCATCGGGCAGGTCCAAGCCGAGGTCACTGTTGGCCTCCTGTATGCCAATGCCTGCATCCACGTCATAGACATTCTCGCCGATGGCTGAGAACTCCTCTTGAGCAGGTTCCCCCTCCTCGCCTACAGGACCTACGATAACCTCCAGCAGTCTCTTCAAGGTCACCAGCCCTGCAACTCCCCCGAGCTGGACTATTACAATGGCCATCTGCCGCCCCGCAAGGCGAAGCTCCGAGAAAAGCTCACCTATAAGCTTGGTTTCCGGAACGAAATAGGCAGGACGCAGCACGTTTGACACCTTGCTATCGGATTGGAGACTATTTTGGGCCATGGTCTGCAGCAAGTCCTTCACTGAGAGTATGCCTACGATGTTCTCCTTGTCAGCTTCGTAAACCGGGAATCGAGTGTGGGTCTGTTGACTATAGATTCGCAGGAACTCTCCCAATGTAATGTGCATCTCGACCCATACAATCTCCGTCCTTGGGGTCATAATCTCCTGCACCTGGCGGTCGCCGAAACGGAATACCTTTTCCAGCATCTCCGCTTCCACCGGCTCCACGGTCCCGGCTTCGGAGCCGACGGAAATCATTGTGCGTATTTCTTCCTCGGTTACCTGAAAGCGGTTCCCGTTAATGCCGAAGACCTTGGTGACCAGGGTGCCGATTACCTGTAGTAGTCGGACTGCGGGGGATAGTATCCAACCTACCAACGTCAACGGGCGAGACAGGGCGAAAGCGACCGTTTCGGCACGGCTCCAGGCCAGGGTCTTGGGTAGAGTCTCGCCGAACACGAGCAACAACAAGGTGGTGATTAGAGTAGCGACCAGGACCGCCAGATCGCTGTTGTCTATCAAGCTGATGGCCAGGGCCGTAGTCAGAGCCGTGGCCGCAGTGTTCATCAAGTTATTGCTCAGCAGAACGGTGG
The DNA here is from genome assembly GCA_021296015.1 of Dehalococcoidia bacterium. Taxonomy (GTDB): domain Bacteria; phylum Chloroflexota; class Dehalococcoidia; order Lucifugimonadales; family JAGWBF01; genus JAGWBG01. The sequence continues at coordinate 2,241 of JAGWBG010000230.1, forward strand.
CAAGAAATTTTTCGGGCCTCTGAATCATCTGAGACACCAGTTTGGCACCCGGTTTACCGGTGTTCACCAGATGAAGCAGGCGCGCTCGGGGCAGGGCAACGAAGGCGGTTTCAGAGGCGGAGAAGAGGGCGGATAAGGCGAGGAAGATGGGAAGAACAATTAGCTTCCATAAGTCACCGGAGTCCATCTATAGTCACTCCTTAATGTTGTCCGACTGGTATAGGGAGCGGCTCTGAGGGAGGGGACCGTACCTGCAGGTCGCCAAAATGGACGGACTGACTCCTGAGACCGCCGTTTGAAGTGGTCCGGGAGTCAGCCCGCCATAAATTCTGCATCCATTTGTAGGACAATCATACCATTCATAATCTATCCTATCAAGTCGTTAGCCACCCGGCAAAGAAATGCAAGAGTGCGCATTTCGCTCCAGTCTGCATCCGGTCCCTGGCCTCCACCAAGGCGACCATTCCGTCCCTAGTATCCAGTACGGGGCAGGCTTTTCACCGGCACGCCTCGGCGCACAAGAATGACGGAGGAGGGAAGCCCCTTGCGGACGGCCAGGTTGCCAGTCCATATTGGGAAATTGTTTGGTGTCAACATACCCTGGATTTCTTCGGCCTTCGGCAGACCGAGGCGGACTCAAGATGACGTGTTAGGAGACGAATTACGCAAGGGTCCGTTTTCGCAGGAGTGCCGACGTGTGGTCCTATTGACATTGACAATGAAAAGACGTTGCACGGCATCCTGTGTGGTATGTGAATGGTCCGGGGAAGCGATACCATGCCCTTGAAGGTCTACAGCCATAGGGTATAGGATAGGAAGAAACGCGAGGTGAAAATGCGGAGTATAGATATTCATGCCCATATTGCGCCGCAGAGTTTCTTCCATGCCGTGGAAAGCGGAGATAGCTGGCATGGGATGAAGCTGGAGAGGAACCCTCAAGGGCAGGAGATGCTTGTTGCCGGGGCACATCGCGCCCCTCTTCCCCCAAAGAGCCGTTGG
>JAGWBG010000231.1 GCA_021296015.1 Dehalococcoidia bacterium
CATTATGGAGACAGGACCACTATCAGGAACACTTCCGCGTTCCTGTACAATCTGGTCGAAGATAGTCCTCTGGTCCTCGGGGACGCTCTCCCTGGTTGCGGTAGGTATTCGAGCCATGCTGAGACTCCTTTCTCAGGGCGTAGAGATTCCAGAAGATGCCGCCAGTCCATGGGGTAAAGGTTTGTCTAACGCGCCGTCCAGCCACCATCGGCCAGGATTGCCGCCCCCGTGATGAATGATGCCTCATCGGAGCAGAGGAAGGCGGCCACGTTGGCCATCTCGTCCGGCTCACCTATGCGGTTTAGCGGGATGTTGGCGAGGCGTTCACGGAGAGCGGCCTCTGGGTCTCCCGTATGTTCCCTACTGCGGCGGGCCAGAGGGGTGTCTATGGGACCGGGACAGATACAGTTCACACGAATACCATCGGGTGCGTGGTCAATGGCCAGGCATCGGGTCATCTGTACCACCGCTCCCTTGGTGGCAGGATACACCGCCGATGCTTCAACCCCTACCGTCCCCAGCTGGGACGCGGTATTGAGGATGACACCGCCGCCCTGGGACTGCATGATGGGGATAGCCTCTTTGCATCCCAGAAACACTCCCTTCACGTTCACCGCAAATATCTTGTCGAAGCTCTCTTCGTCTATATCAAGTATAGTGCCGCGAATGCTTATGCCAGCGTTGTTAAAAAGGATGTCCAGGCGTCCGTAGGTGTCGACGGCGGTCCTTATCATTCGACGCACGTCCTGGGAACGGGTAACCTCCGCGTGGACGGCGGTGGCCGTGCCCCCTTCCGCAACTATGGAGTTGGCGGTTTCCTCGTTGGCCTCCTGCTGTATATCCACCACTACCACTTTTGCCCCTTCCTGGGCGAACTTGATGGCCGAGGCCCGCCCGATGCCGGAGGCGGCTCCGGTTATAAGGGCTACTTTATCCTTTAGTCGCATGTTCCCCCTTTACAAAAGCCACGTCAGATTCGACAAGACCGAGACTCCCCCGTTGAGCTCCCCAGCTCAATGGGGGAGACTGGGTATGAAAGCCGGATTTACGTGTTCGGGTCTTGTTCCAGGGCCTCCTTTACGGACTTCAGGGACTCTTCCATGCTACGAGTGGGGTAGGCGGGCATATCCCCGCCGTGGACCACCTTCAACGATACGAAGGTAGGCCCGTCTCCCTCCAGCACCTCCGGGAGGCTGATGACTAGGTCCTCCAGGTTGTCGAATTGGTAAGTCTTGAGGTAACCCCCGTCCTCCGCAAGGGCCTTGAAGTTAATCTTATCCAGGCCAGGTATGGGCAGCCCATCCGTGGAAATATGGGTGTTGTCTTCAAACAGTACATGCACCAGATTCCGAGGGGCTGCGGTCCCCACGGTTACCAGGCTACCCAGATTGGTGCGAAGAGTGCTATCGCAGTCCAGCACAAGCACCTTCCGCTCGGGCCTGCTCAGGGCTACGCCTAACCCCACGGAAGGGGCCTTGTCCATGCAGTCCGAGAGGTCTATGTCCAACTCTCTTCTGTGGGACACTGAACCCCATTCCCTCAATGACACCGTCGTGGACACCACCACGGCATTTTTGCGCTGGCTGTTTATAGCTTTGATAGCTTCAAGGGAGGGTATCAAAGTCTACCTACTCTTGTTTTCCCGCCTGGGGCTGCTCTAGTTCATCTCGGACTGACGCGATCCTGCGGGTGGCAGCCATGACCCACATCCCCAGTGGTATCATTATGCCGCCCAGCACAGCAAAGGGTATATTGGAGTCCACGAAGCCCTTGATGAGTAACCAGAATCCACCTGCAAAGATTGCCAGGCCCAGTATACGCCCCAGAAGTCCCTCGGCGATTATCTTCAGTATCCCATACCGTTCCATTCGCTTCCCTTGGGACACAACCCTCTGTACTAGCTGCCCAGTATCTCACCGAGTTCCTGCATAGCTACCTGCATGGTCCTGCTGGCCCTTGGCCTAGCCTGGATTGGCGTATTCTCTATCTCCGGGGTCACCTTCAGGCATACCAGCACCGGCCCCTTCTGTTGGAGGATGCTGTCTATTCTGGTTGATAGCTCCTCGGTGTCTTCAATCTCGTAGGTGGCTGCGTACCCGGCCTCTCTAGCCATGCCCTCGAAGCTGGCGTTCTCCGCCCCGGGGATGGGCTGGCCGCCGGTAACGGCATACACACCGTTGTCAAATACGAAGTGGTAAAAGTTCTCGGGCGCCTTGTTGCTTATAGTGACAATAGTGCCCAGGTTCATAAGCAGACTTCCGTCTCCATCCAGCACTATCACCTTCCGGTCAGGTTGAGCCAGGGCCAATCCCAGCCCCACCGACGAGGCTTTGCCCATGCAACCGCTCAGGGGAAGGTCCAATTGCTCATGTGTGGTCACGGTGGGCAGGCCAAAGGTCACGTTATTTGCGTTCATGGTGGCAACAAACACGCCGTCGCCACGATGTTCGTCCATTATCCTCACGGCATCAACGTTTCTTATAGGCATTGTCACTCCTTTCCGTGCAGCCTTCAGGCAAGGGGGTTAGACGCCGAACTCCGTACCCAGCAACACAGCCACGGGCTTGGAGGCCCGATTGGCCTCCTCAAAAGCCGTAGATATGAGGTTGGCGTCTTCATCAGTCTCTACCAGGTAATAGCTTATGCCCCAGGCATGGAGGATGTGTTCGATAAACCGGGCTGCCGAGTCCCTGGTAACACCGTGCCGGTCCCATCCACGATACCCTATTAGCATCACCAGGGGCTGGTTTATGTCCAGGCCCAGCCCCCGTATGGAATCACCCGATTCAAAGATGCCAGTATTCTGGATGAGCGCCACCGGGGTTTTACCCCCTATCCAGAGGCCGACTGCGATGGCCATGGTCTCACCTTCCCGGCATACGGGAACCAGGTCCAGTCCGGGGTCTGCCGTGAGTTGCTGGTACATGAAGTTGGTCTCACTATCGGGAAGCCAGACTATGTGGGTTACGTTGTTCTTCTTGAGCTCGGCAATTATTGAAGGTGGGTGAAGCACTGCTGCCTGATGCTGTTGCATACTATCTCCTTTGCTTCCCAACAGGTCTGGGAATTAAGGCTCGATGGCGATTATTATATGCGAGGGCAAAGCTGAGGTCAATGTTTCCTCTCTGAACCATCAACAAAGTTGACTGGACACCGCCATGTCCGTAATAT
>JAGWBG010000232.1 GCA_021296015.1 Dehalococcoidia bacterium
ACTGGCTCCTTGCCCGTCATCACGGCCAACTGATTGATGCTCACGCCTTCATATTTTTCATTCCTCTGGAAGGCAGCTTCCAACACTCTCATCCGGTCGAAGTCGGTCCTGAAGTTGGGCCAGTCTATGGTATCCTGCTTCATGGCGACGCGAACGCTGGGCTCTCGTAGTTTGCCGGCCCTTTCCTCGGCATTCCCCACCAGAGGCTGCACCCAGTTCGGCATATAATCGATGAGGTTGAACTCAGACAGCTTGAATTCCAGTGGGACAGTGGTGCTCAGCTGCTGGAGTACAATCGGGATCCCCTCTGCTCTACATTACTCCACCCAGCCCGGGTCCTCGTCTATTTGGGTGTCCGCGGCCACTGATCCTCGCCATATCCGCCGACAGTGTCCGCACTGCCTTTCGTTGCTCCAGCGTGAGGCCTAGGCCCAGGGTCAGCCCCATGTGTCGAACGCCGAACTCGGACATGACCTCTGCCAGCGCGCGGAACTCCTCCTCGGAGGCTACGTGGCTGGGCATGAAGAAGCCGTCCTCCGGGCGGTCCTCCATCTTGTTCTTGAAGGAGAACCCGAAGGCGCCGGCCTTCATGGACTCATGGAGAATCTGCTTCATCCGGTTTAGCTCGTCCTCCGCCACCGAGGTCCTCTCACGGGAGGGCATCATGCCAAGCACGTAGCCACGCATGGGTGAGAAGGGAAGCAGGGCACCCACGTTGACGCCCAACCCTTGTCTATCCAGGCTATCCATGTACTCTGGGAAAGTCTCCCAGTCCCAGCGTATTCCCTGGCGCATGGACTCCAGGGGAATGGCCTCAATGCGGTTCATCATTCGCATGTTGAGGTCCCTGTCCTCGGGCCGTGTGGGTGCAAAGCCGAACCCGCACTCGCCGATGGTGAGGGAAGTCACCCCGAACCAGCCGGACAGAGAGGCGTAGGGGTCCCAGTTTAGCTGGGCGTCGTAATGGGTGTGCAGGTCAACGGCGCCGGGGGCTACTATGCAACCGCTGGCGTCTATTTCCTTAGCCCCATGCGGGTTGATTTTGCCGCTGATTTTCGCTACCTTGCCATCCTTTATAGCTAGGTCCGCTTTGTACCGCGGAATACCCGTTCCATCAACGATGGTGCCGCCACGAATGACCAAGTCATACTCAGGCATGGTGCTACCTCCTGAAATTTGTTGGTTGCCGGGGCCGTAGAAATGGGCCTGTGAGGCTTCAGTGTACAATTCTCCCACTCTTGTGTCAACGACCATTGGACTCGGTTGATTCTTGTGGAGAAGTGTGTATACTACTTTACCAGAACAGTCCTGAGGAGACTCAGCTTGTGCAGAGGTCTCCTGCCTACCTAGCTTGATGCCGGGGTAAGAAATGGCCGATTTTCTCCTTGTTCACGACACGGGTCAGGGGTCCTGGTGTTGGGGAGCAGTATGGGGGCACCTTACCGCTCCGGTGGAGCAGCCACCCAGGCTGTACTCTCGGGGAAGTAGGGGCAACGTCATAACACCAGACCTGCCCGGACATGGCTCCAGGGCCCAGGAGGACGTTTCCGGCTTGACCCTTGCCGATTTTGTCTCTGCGGTAACCAATGAGGTTGAGTCTCGCGGCCTGCGCGACCTGATACTGGTGGGGCATGGAGCAATCGCCCCTATTCTGGTGGAGGCCGCCGCCAAGTTGCAGCATCCTCCCAAAAGAGTGGTGTTATTTGCGGGGATTGTCCCCGATGAGGGTAAAACCTCTATGGACATGCTTCCTCGCGCCGGTAGGCTGGGTTTCAACCTACTGACCACGTTGCAGTGGGACAAGGGGAAGGGCTTCAAGCTGCCGAACCCGGTCATAGTCAATTTATACTGCAACGGCATGGACCCTTTCGACATCGTGCAAATTGTCGGGCGTTTCCGTCATCTGCCCACACAGATAGTCCGCACCAAAATCTACCTCGACGGTCTCACCCGTAACTTCCCCATCACCTACGTGCCACTCTGGAGGGATAGGTTGGCCTCTTCAGAGAAGCAGATACGGATGGCGGAGAGACTTGGTGGCGTCGAAGTGGTCAGGGAGCTTGACTCCTGCCACCAGGTAATGATAGAGCGTCCCAAGGAAGTGGCGGACATATTGCTCAGGTACGCCTGATTGGATTGTGGCACTTTCGGGTAGGCTTCAATAGATGGCTTTGTCGTGCTAAAATATGGATATCACCAATTTCCTAGCTGGGAGGTAAATCATGGACCAGGATGTGAAGAAAAAGGTACTGCGTCAGATTTCCTATGGCATGTATGTCGTCAGTTCGGCAGCGGATGACGTGCTTTCGGCCGGCACTGTGAACTGGCTGTCACAGGCCTCCTTTGGCCCACCCCTTGTAATGGTGGGGGTGAAGAAGGACAGCGGCCTTCACGATGCCGTCAAGAAGTCTAACAGCTTTGCCGTAAACGTCCTTTCAGCCGATCAGAAACAGTTCGCCGAGGACTTCTTCAGGCCCTCCACGGTAGAGGGAAACAACGTAAACGGGCATCCCTTCAAGCCTGGAGTCACTGGCGCTCCCATCCTCGATGAGGTCTATAGCTACTTCGAATGCAAGGTCACCGGCAGTATAGAGCAGGGAGACCACTCGGTCTTTGTCGGCGAGGTAATAGAGGTGGGTGCTCGCAGTGATGACAAGCCTCTGGAGATGTGGGACACAGGCTGGTTCTACGGTGGTTAGAGAAGCGGCGTTAACGCAAAGAGGTCAACGCCTGTATGGATGACCAGGAGTTCCTCGATAGAATAAAGGCGAAAATAGAAAGGCTCACGGGTGTGGAGATTCAACTCCACATTGACCAGTCCGACGGGAACCAGATAAAACTGGGACTGGAGCGTCCGGTACCGGAGGTTACACTGGGCTATAACGTTCTCCAGTACTCAGGCTTTGCCCGGATGGCTGTCGAGTACGCCGTTGCTTCCATACGTGAGAAGAGGGTTCTGGGAGACCTTGAGTTTCATATTTTGCTGGCGCGGAACTAGGGGACTCCGACGGCTCTCCCGACAAGGCTGCTTTCATGGCGATGACGGAATACATTTGCCGTGGTTGCCGACACGATTTCCCCTGGTTCGGCAGTGATGGCCCTGACCCCCACTGCCCCCGATGTGGAAGCGGGGACCTTGTGTTGAACCCCTGGCTTTTGCTGACGCCCGATTCTGAGGGCCTGACCGACGAAGACCACTTCCAAGCCGTGCTGGCCCTTTGAGGGGAGGCCTGCTCCTCGTGAAGGGGCGTTCCGTCTCCACGTAGTGGACTCTGAACCTGACCTCTCAAGAGGGACCGTAGCTGTGGCCCGGGCCACCGTCCGATTTAGCTGGTTGGCGCCAGTGACCTCGCACTCCACCAGTCTATGACCCTCTCCCCCGCGCTTGTCTGTCACTTCTCCCGTAAATGTTATGGTATCGCCGGCACTGACGGGCCCTGTAACCTGCA
>JAGWBG010000233.1 GCA_021296015.1 Dehalococcoidia bacterium
ACGGCAACTGGCTGGAGTTCGTGGAAGTGCCGGAATGATACTGCTAATAGACAACTACGACAGCTTCACCTACAACCTGTACCAGTACCTCTGTGAGCTTGGCGCAGAGGTCGCGGTGGTCCGCAACGACATGCTGACCCTGGAAGACGTGGAGGCCATGTCTCCACAGGGCATCATCATTTCACCCGGGCCTGGCATCCCCGACAACGCCGGAATCTCCAACGACGTCATACGTCTCTTCGGGCCAGGCACACCAACGCTGGGGGTATGCCTGGGTCACCAGTGCGTCGGCAGCGCCTACGGGGGCATCGTGGGCCGTGCGGGGGAGATAATGCATGGCAAGCCCTCCATGATTCACCAAGACGGGAAGGGAGTCTTCCGGGGCATCCCCAATCCCTTCGAGGCCATCCGATACCACTCCCTGTCCGTCCACCCCCGGGACCTGCCCGACTGCCTTGAGGTGAGCGCCTGGACGGACAATGGGATAATCATGGGCTTGCGGCATAAGGAGTACCCTGTGGAAGGCGTCCAGTTCCACCCCGAGTCCATCGTGACCGTCGTGGGCAAGGATGTGCTGCAGAACTTCCTGGACAGGGTGGATGCCCACCCACGTTAGAACAACCCTGCCCTGCTTGTGCTAAAATGAGGCTATATGCTGGAAACTGAGCGAGTCAACGCCACTTTTGCCGACGCCCGCCTGCTCTACGACGATGCGCTGGAGCAATTGGAGGCGGGCAAGCTGCGCAACGCGGCCGAGAAGGCATCGGGGGCCACCAAGCGGGCCACCGATGCCCTGATACTGGCCCGCACCGGGGAGGAGCCGCGCACTGCCGGACGAACTCTCCGAGAGTTACGGCGGGCTGACTCCGCCTTTGACTCATTGGAAGGGCGCTACAACACCCGGGCTAACGTATTGCATGGAGAGTGTTTCTACGACGGGAACTGCGAACCCGAAGATGTGCTGGCACGTGACGTCCGGGAGACGCTGGACTACATCAGGGACGCGGAGGCGCTGGCGAGAGTATAACATCATGCCCAACACCCTCTACTACGGCGACAACCTGGACATACTACGCCAGCACGTGCCCGACGAGTCGGTGGACCTGGTGTACCTGGACCCGCCCTTCAACTCCAACGCCTCCTATAACGTGCTGTTCAGGGAGAAGTCGGGCGAGGACTCCCCGGCCCAAATCAAGGCTTTCACCGATACCTGGGAGTGGACGTTGGAGACGGAGCGCACCTTCGAGCAGGACATCATCCTGCACCCGGGGACTCCCTCGGCGGTGAAGGACATGATTGCAGCCTTCCGCCTGTTCGTGGGCCAGAACGCGATGATGTCCTATCTGGTGATGATGACTCCCCGGCAGGCGGAACTGCGCCGCGTCCTCAAGCCCACCGGCAGCCTCTACCTCCACTGCGACCCCACCGCCAGCCATTACTTGAAGCTGTTGTTGGATGCTGTTTTCGGTCATCAGAATTTCAAGAACGAAATCGTCTGGAAACGTTCAGCGGCGCACAGTGATGCAAAGGCATGTGGAAATACCCATGACATTATCTTCACCTACGCGAAAGACAAATCAAAGTTCGTTTGGAATAAGCAGTATCAAAGTTATGATCTTGAGTACATAAGGACTCACTATCGTCACAAGACCGATGAAGGACGTTTATATCGTACAGACAACCTAACGGCAACGGGATTGAGCGGTGGCGGGTATGAATACGAATGGAACGGTGTCTCACGTATATGGCGTTGCCCACGTGAGACAATGGAACGTCTGGACAATGAAGGACGAGTCAGATACACCCGTAACGGCGTAGCTGAATATATACGTTACTTTGATGAGATGCCAGGTGTGCCGCTTCAAGATATGTGGATTGACATCCCCCCAATCAACTCCCAAGCCAAAGAACGTCTTGGCTACCCCACCCAGAAGCCCGAAGCCCTACTTGAACGCATCATCACCGCCAGCAGCAACGAGGGTGATGTGGTGCTGGACCCCTTCTGTGGCTGTGGGACGGCGGTGGCCGCCGCCGAGAAGCTCAAGCGCCGGTGGATTGGGATAGATGTAACCCACCTGGCTGTCGCCCTGATGAAGAACCGGCTCAAGACGGCCTTCGACCTGGAGCCGGGCAAGGACTACGACGTGGTGGGCGAGCCCCAGGATGAGGGCAGCGCCCGCGCCCTGTGGGAGCAGGACCCCTACCAGTTCCAGTTCTGGGCCGTGTCGCTGCTGGAGGCCCAGCCCCAATCGGAACAGAAAAAGGGCGCCGACCGGGGTATTGACGGGGTCATCTACTTCGTGGACGGCCCCCACCGGACGCCGCAGAAGGTCGTCATCCAGGTCAAGGGCGGACACGTCACCGTCCCACAGGTACGCGACCTGAAGGGCGTCGTGGAGCGGGAAAAGGCGGCGTTGGGGCTGTTCATCAGCCTGGAGTCCCCGACGGGTCCCATGCGTTCCGAAGCGGCCAGCGGAGGGTTCTTCCACTCGGACTTATGGAATCGAGATTACCCCAGGATTCAGTTGCGGACGGTATCGGAAATGATGGCCGGCCAGGGGTTCGATATGCCACCCCGCCGACCCATGTACCAGGCAGCAGAACGGGTACGCCCCCAGGAGGGGGAGCAAGGGACAATGGACGGTTTGGAGAGGGCCTGATTGGCAGGAGCATTAGAACAATATCGCCCGGCTTGTGCTAGAATAGGGTCAACGTGAAGATTCAAGGTGAGGCGGCTGAAATGACCATGTCCGCAGCATCCAGACGGGTCCTTGAGTTCACCCAGCACACCTACATGGCAATTCTAGCCACGGTCTATCCCAGCGGCGGGCCTCAAGCTTTCCCCGTCTGGTACGACTACGACGGTCGGCGCTTCACCATCGCCACCGAAGCTGACACCGCCAAGGTGCGGAATATCAACCACAATCCACGGATTGCCCTGTGCATCACAGATACGTCCCGCCAGGTGAAGTCGCTTACGGTCCTGGGCCGGGCCGAGGTAGTAATATACAATGACATGGCCCAGGAGCTACACCGCAAGCTGTCCATCCGCTATCTTGGCCAGGATGAGGGTAGGGAGTGGGCCGACTCCATGGCGGACGAAGAGATGGCCGTCATACGAATCACCCCCGAAAAGTT
>JAGWBG010000234.1:0-3119 GCA_021296015.1 Dehalococcoidia bacterium
TGAAGTCTGAAGTTAGCTCTCAAGCTCACGTCCCACGCCCAAAAGTGCGGTCACGCGGCCCTGAAACAGGAGTGGACATGCAAAGCTACGGGCCGAGAATACGCTACAATTATTTACTAATTACTAGAACCGTTTGAGTATTTGAGCCATGGCTGGAATGACTTGGGGTTACGCAAAGGTCCGTGGAAAGAAGCTTCACACCGACGGCGCACCTCGATGCCAGAATACACAGCCCACGTCCGCCTTACAATGCCCCATCGGAGAAAGTGGGCAGGCTATCAGTCTGACCTTGATTACAGGGGGGAGAACTTGAGGTTTCATAGTAACGCCCTGAAGTTGAATATTGACTTTTCTACCTATGCTCCATATACTAATATTCGATAGGCGTGCCTACAAATGGCCCCGCTCGGTCGGGGCTGTTTTATAGCACTCCCATAGCGTATGTGCCCCAGTGGCGCAATGGTAGCGCAACCGACTTGTAATCGGTAGGTTGGTGGGTTCGAATCCCCTCTGGGGCTTCTTCGGACCTCATGAGGCATATACTCTCTCACGCATTTCTGTGCCAGTCATTATTGGACTAAGAGAAAGAGTATGGTAGACTGGTACGAGCCGGAGGGGTGGGTGAGTGGTTTAAACCACCAGACTGTAAATCTGGCGCTCGGAAGGGCTTCGTAGGTTCGAATCCTACCCCCTCCACCATAAGCAACGGGTGCGTGTTTCTTAAGAAATGAAAAGCCGGGGCAGGCCCACATAGCTCAGAGGCAGAGCACGTTCTTGGTAAGAACGGGGTCGGCGGTTCGACTCCGCCTGTGGGCTCCAGCACTAAAGACAAAGGGAGGAATCCAAAATGGCAAAGCAGAAATTCGACAGGTCCAAACCGCATATGAACGTGGGAACCATAGGCCATGTGGACCACGGCAAGACCACCCTGACCTCGTCCATAACCAGGGTGCTGGAGGCGTCCGGGACAAGCACCTCCTACCGTGCTTTCGACAGCATAGACAACGCACCCGAAGAGAAGGCACGCGGCCTGACCATAGCCATCGCTCACATTGAGTACGAGACCGCTGAGCGGCACTATGCTCACGTGGACTGCCCCGGTCACGCCGACTACGTCAAAAACATGATTACCGGCGCCGCCCAGATGGACGGAGCGATTCTGGTAGTCAGCGCCCCCGATGGTCCCATGCCACAGACTAGGGAACACATACTCCTTGCCCGGCAGGTCGAGGTTCCTCGAATCGTGGTGGCCCTCAACAAAGTAGACGCCATGGAAGACCCCGAGCTCCTGGAGTTGGTGGAGCTTGAAGTGAGGGACCTGCTCAACCAGTACGATTTCCCGGGAGACGATACCCCAATAGTAAGGGTCAGCGCGCTGAAGGCCCTTGAGTGCGCCTGCGGCAAGAGGGAGTGCGACTGGTGCGGCAAAATCCTCGAGCTTATGGACACTGTGGATGAATACATTCCCCTACCCGTGCGCATTACCGACCAGTCCTTCCTGATGCCAATTGAAGACGTGTTCGGCATTAAGGGTCGTGGAACAGTAGTTACCGGTCGGGTGGAGCGAGGCGTCTTGAACGTGGGGCAGGATGTGGAGATCGTAGGGTTTGGTGAGGTCAAGAAGACCGTAGCCACAGGCCTTGAGATGTTCCACAAGATGCTGGATACCACCGAGTCCGGCGACGCCGTTGGCGTCCTGCTGAGAGGCGTTGACCGGGAGGAGGTAGAGCGAGGCCAGGTGCTTGCAGTGCCCGGCTCAATTGAGCCCCACATCTCTGCGGAGGCCGAGGTATACGTTCTTAGCCGAGAGGAAGGCGGTCGCCATACCCCCTTCTTCAACGGCTACAAGCCCCAGTTCTACATCAGGACCTCGGATATTACCGGGGAAATCCAACTCCCTGAAGGTGTGGAAATGGTAGTACCCGGGGACAACATCACGATGAAGATAAATCTCATCTATCCGATAGCGCTTGAAGCCGGCTTGCGGTTCGCCATCAGGGAGGGCGGCAGGACCGTGGGCGCTGGCGTATTTACCAAGATTGTGGAGTAGAGACAATGGCTAAGAAGAGTTCTGAAGCCGGAGTGATTATAACGCTGGCATGTAGCGACTGCAGAGAGCGGAACTATACGAGCAGCAAGAACAGACGAAACGATACTCAGCGTCTTGAGTTCCGGAAATACTGCCCCCGTTGCCAGGGTCACAAAACCCACAGGGAAGTAAGGTAAAGCAGTGGCCAGGTCTTCTGCAAGAGGCACAGGCCCGAGAATCCTCTCTCCAGGCAGGTTACGCAGGGGAAGTCCGATACAGTTCTTCCAGGAGACTATCTCGGAGCTACGGAAGGCTGTATGGCCCACCCGGGAGGAGACACTTCGCCTGACTTGGATTGTCATTCTGCTATCGGCAGCGGTAGGATTCCTGTTGGCCGGGCTGGACTTCGTGCTCACCGAGACCTTCGTCAAATACGTTCTCCGTTAAACGTATACAGAAGGTGTCCCGGCGAAATTCTGCAACCTCTAGCGAACGGAGTGGAGAGAAAACATGGTTTCGAGTTTAGATACCACGGATGTCCGCTGGTACATCATCCACACCTACTCGGGACAAGAAGAGCGGGTGAAGAAAAACCTGGACCAGCGGGTGCAAAGCCTGGATATGCAGGACAAAATATTCCAGGTGGTGGTACCTACCGAAGAAGAGATTGTGCTCAAGGACGGGAAGCGACGCCCCGAACGCAAAAAGATTTTCCCCGGCTATATTCTGATTCAGATGAGCATGGACGATGAAAGCTGGTACGTTGTGCGGAACACTCCCGGTGTAACCGGCTTTGTCTCCTCGGAAAACGAGCAAGACAAACGGCCAAAGCCTGTTCCCCTAGAGGACCGGGAAGTAGAGGCAATCCTCAAGCAAATCGAGTCCGGCCCTCCCAAAGTCCAGGTAGGATTCCAGAAGGGCCAGATGGTGAGAATAGCTGATGGTCCCTTCGCTGATTTCATCGGAGCCGTAAGCGACATAGACGCCAGCAAGGGCAAGATACGGGTTCTCGTTTCCTTCTTTGGAAGGGAGACTCCCGTAGAGTTGGACTTCCTCCAGGTGGAGAAAATATAGGAGGACCCACCCTTGG
>JAGWBG010000234.1:3173-6212 GCA_021296015.1 Dehalococcoidia bacterium
CAGCACGGGGTCAACATCATGGCCTTCGTAAAGGAATATAACGAGCGGACCAGTTCCCAGGTGGGAACCATCATACCAGTCCAGATAACCGTGTTTGAGGACAGGTCATTTACCTACGTCACCAAAACTCCTCCGGCTTCCGAGCTCTTGCGGAAGTCTCTAGGGATTGAAAAGGGAGGCGCTTCGGCGGGACGCGCTACGGTCGGTAGCATCAAACGGACCGCGCTCCGAGAGATACCCGAAACAAAGATGAAAGACCTCAACGCCTCATCCGTTGACAAGGCGATAAAGATAATCGAAGGAACGGCCCGCAGCATGGGCATCAACATTGTAGAGGATTAAAGGCATGACCAAACGCAGCAAACGATACATGGCACTTCAGGAAAAAGTGGACGCTGAGAAGTCATACTCTCCCCAGGAAGCCGTAGACTTGCTAAAAGAAGTGTGCAACGTCAAGTTTGACGAGACCGTAGAAATCCATCTGCGCACAGGCGCAGACCCCCGCCACGCCGACCAGTTGGTGAGAGGCGTCACCATTCTGCCTTACGGCCTGGGAAAACAGGTACGGGTCCTTGTATTTGCCAACGGGGAAGCGGCAGAATTGGCCCGCCAGGCCGGAGCCGACTATGTGGGAGAGGACGACTTGATTCAGCAAATAGAAGGCGGCTGGACCGAGTTTGACGTGGGTCTTGCGGTCCCGGATGTCATGAGCAAGATAGGCCGTCTGGGGCGCGTTCTGGGTCGGCGAGGCTTGATGCCAAATCCCAGGACCGGGTTGCCCAGAATCATCGAAGAAGCCAACAAGGGCCGCTTGGAATATCGCATGGACCGCACGGCTATAATCCACTCACCGGTCGGGAAAATCAGCTTCCCTCAGAGCCAACTCTTGGGAAATACCGCATCCGTGGTGGACGCGGTAGTAAAATCCAGGCCAGCAGCCGTTAAGGGTGCCTATATCAGATCGGCCTATCTCAGCAGCAGCATGGGTCCCAGCGTAAAGCTAGACCTAACCAGCTTGCTTGCCCTGAAACCAGACGCCTAGCGAGGTCACCACATCATACTCGGTCGCCAAGAACCTTGACACCGACGTATTTTAGAGGTAAGGTCTAGCTATAAAAACGTGACATAAACAAGCCGCCGTAGACAGCGGGCCCCCAACACACAGGGGTCAAAAACACAGCCCGCCGAGGTGACACGGGAGCGTCAATTCAGCGCGTCCGACCATTCAATCAGCCGAGAAGCCCCGGCTGAAAGGGAAGCCCGAGGTTGGACAACCGGACGAAAGGCAATCCCCTGCGCCGACGGTGTAGGGGATTTCATTATAAAGCGGAGTCGAAGGTATGCCCACACAGAAAAAGATAGACATTGTAGATGAGTTGAGGGATAAGTTTACCAGATGTACGATAGCTGTAGCGACGGATTACACCGGGCTATCGGTCAATATGATGACGGACCTGAGGCAGAAAATGCGTGAGAAAAACGTAGAATACCGGGTTGTAAAGAATAACCTCACGTACCTGGCCGCCGATTCTGCCAACAGACCCCAGATAAAGAGCGTAGTACAGGGACCTACGGCTCTGGCCTTCGGCTACGAAAATCCTACGGAGGTCGCAAAAGCGCTGGAGGAGTACATCAGAGTGAACCGCTCCTCGTTAGCCATAAGAGGAGGAGTCCTGGATAATCGCACTTTGACTTCTGCTGA
Source organism: Dehalococcoidia bacterium (assembly GCA_021296015.1). Lineage (GTDB taxonomy): Bacteria > Chloroflexota > Dehalococcoidia > Lucifugimonadales > JAGWBF01 > JAGWBG01. The sequence goes on from JAGWBG010000234.1 coordinate 4,876, forward strand.
AGTGCTGTCCCTCTCCACCATCCCCCCAAGAGAAGAGTTGATAGCCCAGCTTTTGGGACAAATGCAATCACCCGTAGCAAGACTGATGGGCCAATTGCAGGCTCCCATAAGCAGGCTGGCAGGTGCTCTAAATGGGCCACTGGCCTCTTTAACTATCCTGCTTCAACAGCGAGCAGAGCAGCTAAAATCCCAGCAAGGTGCAAGCTAACTTTCTCATTTCTAAAGGAGGAGGAACCATGACTATGACCAAGGATGAGGTTCTTGAGGCCATAAAGCAGATGTCTGTGCTGGACTTGGCCGAACTGGTGAAATCCCTGGAATCCGAGTTTGGCATCACAGCAGCCGCTCCCGTGGCAGTAGCGCCGGTGGCCGCGGCAGCGGGTGGTGCGGCCGCACCCGAGGCAGCCGCAGCTCCCGACGAGGAGCAATTCGAATTCAGTGTCGTGCTTCAGGACATCGGCACCAATAAAATTAACGTAATCAAGGCAGTCCGCGAAGTAACCACTCTCGGCTTGAGGGAGGCCAAAGAGTTGGTGGAAAGTGCGCCAGCCCGTGTTAAAGAAGCCGTGCCACGAGAAGAGGCCGACAAGGTAAAAACGGCCCTTGAGGCAGCCGGGGCCACTGTCAACGTAGAATAGTCAGGGCGACGTCTTTTCAAGACCTGGGTCCTGGTCGCCAGCATTCCAAGCAAACCGAGACACAAGCTCAGCAATTCCCCTTCCACCTTTGATGGATGATGGAGAAAGGCAGAGACGGGTGCGAGACCCCCGTTTCTGCCTTATCCTACCGGAGGAGAATACATTGGTCGAGTCTCATCGCAGCGCACTCGGCAACGTGGAGGTGGGCCTTGAGTAGGCGCAAGGATATGGAACGATTTCTGGACCGCCGACGCCTTAACCCGGAATACGCGGGCTTTCGCGGCTACGAATCGGATCCTGACAAAGCGGGTAATACTCCTCTGCAAACAGTGACCTGCTCAGTATGTGGTAGAAGGCGCAACGTGGCAGTAGGAACCGCTATGGAAGAAGGAGACGGCTACATCTGTCTAAGCTGCCGCGAAGAAGCAGAAAGAGAATCCGAAGAGGAAGCATCTGCGCAGGGTCGCAGTGAGGACGTCGGCAGATAGGTCTGCCAACCGCTACCTGAAACTGGGCAGCAGGCTGTCCAGGTAGTCGTATGCCTCGGTAAGCTGAGTATCAATGCCAATAGCCCTATCCTCTTCCGTGAGGTCCACCTCAATATCCGGCTCTATGCCGACCCCTCTTATGGGGTTGCCAGAGGGCGTGTACCAGTAGGATACGGGAATATAGATAGCAGAACCATAGCTCAGTTCCTTG
>JAGWBG010000235.1 GCA_021296015.1 Dehalococcoidia bacterium
CCCGCTAAGGTTCTGCGCCGTCAAACTCCTCCACCTGCGCGCGTTGTCTCTGAAAGCCGACGTACTCGTCCGTGGTCATGTTTGGCTTTGATTTAGCCAGGACCTCTCGAGCCTTTACAGCCCCCTCAGCCAGCAGGTCTATAACCACCATCGCCATTATCTTGGCGGGATTGATAACCGCCCGTTCGTAATCGTTAATCACATACTTCTTGCTATGCCCCGGCCCGCTAGCCCCGGCAGTGTAGGGGTGGCATACCGGCATAATCTGGCTCAAGTCTCCCATGTCGGTGGACCCGCCCCGGTTTACGCTCTGCGGCACTACAGACACCCTGTCCCTACCCAGAAGCCGGGTGGCGTTGCTTTGGAACAATACTTGCAGAACGGAGTCGTGACGCAGAGGGAAATAGCCGGGAATGGTGGTTATCTTCACCTTGGCACCCACGGCCATAGCGCCGGATTTGAAGCACCGGTCAACCTTGGCGCTGTTTTTCAGCAGGTCATCAGAAGCTGACGACCTAACCCTCCACTCCAGTCTCACGTCGGCTGGCACGGCGCTAACCACCTCTCCGCCCCTGGTGATAATGCCATGAATCCGGGCCGTCTCCTGCTCCCTTAAAGTATCTCGGTTGGCGTGAATCGCCGCCAGCGCAAAATTCGCCGCATTGAGGGCGTTGATTCCCATATGAGGGGCCGCACCGGCATGGGCACCCTGTCCGGTGTACTCAATGTACTTCACCAAGTGTCCGTTGCTAGTGCCCCCCAGGGAGAACATGCGCGCACCCATGTCACTGGCGGTGTGACACATGATAGCCATGTCAACGTCGCCAAACTCTCCGAGTCGGATAAGCTCCTGTTTCCCTCCCAGAAACTCCAGCTTATTCTCATCTCTCAACTCCAGGCGTTGTTCAACCTCCGTGAACTCTTCAGCCGGCACGGCAAAGGGAGCTACGGAGCCGGACAACTCCCGCAAGACCCCGGATAACCGGAGTCCCATAGGCGCACCCAGCATCATGCCTATCTGGGCATGATGCCCACAGGCGTGGGCTGCCCCCGTATCAGCATTGGCATGGGGATGTTCAAAGACCGGTAGGCCATCCAACTCACCGATTATGGCTACCCTTGGGCCCGGCCCGGCTTCCCCGGATAGCGTTCCCTTCACTCCTGTGAGAGCAAGCCCATCCCTGTAAGGAATCCCAAGCTCGCCAAGTTTCCCCGACACCAGCCGCGCAGTCCTTTGCTCCTTGAAGCCCGTCTCCGGGTTGTGGAGAATATCCTTGGCGATGTCTATAACTTCGGCTCTTCGCTCCTCGATAGCGTCACAAGCCCGCCTCTTCAATTCTTCTCTATCGGACATACATGCGTATAAACGAGACGTGCGTACCTCGCCTCTCTCCTCTATTTAGCGAATTCGTACAATTCCTCGCTAGCCAGACCCCGCATAAAACGGAGGTATTCACTCTTGGTCATAGCTGCTTTGTGTCCCGATACCCTCTGGCCGGCAAGAGTAGCGCCGTCGGCCAGAAGGTCTACCACCGTGGCTGCCAGAGCCTTGGCAGCAGTAATTACGGCGAGACTGTAGTCCTGCACCACGTAGTCCGCACCGTGACCCAGACCCGTCGCACCACCAACGTAAGGATGTATCACCGGCATAAGGTGGCTGACATCGCCCATGTCCGTGGAACCGGTCCCATGCTCCCTCTGGCCTATGTTCTCCTCACCCACCAGAGTGACGGCGTTAGCTCTGAAAATATTCGCCAGGTCCCTGTTCTGCTGCAGGGGCAAATAGCCGGGCAGAGTCTGGATTTTTACTTTGGCACCCACGGCCATCGCACCGGCCTTGAGTGCCCTGTCAACCTTGCGGTTGGCGTCCATAACGGCATTAATGGTCTTTCCACGAACGAAGGTCTCCATCCGAACGTCCGCGGGGACGGCGCTGACGGCCTCACCCCCCTTGGTAATAATGGGGTGCACCCGTATAGTATCATCGTCCCGAAAAGTCTCGCGGTTGGCATGAATCGCCATGAGGGCCAGAGAGGCGGCGTTGAGCGCGTTTATCCCCAGGTGAGGAGCGCCCCCGGCGTGTGCTCCCCGGCCAATGTACTGAATCTTCTTGGCTACAATCCCATTGTTAGAGCCGCTCATACATATCTGCTTCTCCTCCGGATTGCTTGTGGTGTGGACCATCATAGCCATGTCAACATCGTCCAACTCTCCCAGCCTTATGAACTCCGGTTTGCCACCGAGGAACTCTACCTTGCCTTCTTGACGCAGGGCGTCCCTATACTCTATCTCTATATACTCCTCGGCAGGAACGGCAAAGAGGGTCACACGTCCACTTAGAGCAGGGAGCACCTCTTGAGCCATCAACCCGATGGTTGCGCCCATAAGCATCCCGACTTGGGCATGGTGTCCACAGGCATGGGCAGCCCCGGTGTTTGCGTCGGCGTGAGGATGAGCTTCGACTATCAGGGAGTCCAGCTCTCCAAACAGGGCCACGGAAGGACCGTCACTCCCCCCTTTAAGCTCACCCCTAATTCCGGTGAGGGCTATTCCATCTCGGAAGGGGACACCCAGCTCCCGGAATTTGGAGGAGACTAAGCCAGCGGTCTTCACTTCTCTGAACCCCGGTTCTGGGTTCTCCAGAATAGTTCGGGATATACGGATAATCTCTTCGGCATGGGACTCAATCTCAGCATACACTCTGGACTTTAGTTCCTCTTTGGAAGGCATGGGCAACCTCCTTGGACGAGTACGGGGGTACTGGCACAGATTTTAGCAGAGATGGTTGCAAAAAACACTACACTTTATGCTGCGGATAGTGGAATGGCAATTCCCGTTGGCGTGGTCTGCAAAATCGCGGGTTTGGCATGGGCGGTTGAACGCTCCAAGGGTATATAATAGAGCCTATTATGAAGGTTGTAATAGCACCTCAGTCCTTCAAGGGAGGACTCCAGGGCGCGGACGTCGCAAGGGCTATCAAGCAGGGCATCCTCAGCGTATACCCTCAAGCTGAAACTGTGGAGATACCGGTGGCCGATGGCGGCGACGGAACCCTGGACGCTCTGGTACGCAGTACCGGAGGCCAGATA
>JAGWBG010000236.1:0-1216 GCA_021296015.1 Dehalococcoidia bacterium
AACCTCCAGCTATATACCCGCCGGGCCAGGGCACAGGAAGCGGCTTTCGGAGGCGCCGGTTTCCACAGGGGGATGGTGTCCCAGGCCCTGGAGATTTATTTGAGGGAGGCGAGGGCTATATGACCACCAGCAACTGCGTATTCTGCAAGATACCCAGAGAAGATACGGACGGCCAGATGATTTACAGGGACGAACGGGTCTACGTGATAAATGATATAACCCCCCGTGCACCCGTCCATCTTCTCATCATACCGTTCCAACATCTGGCATCTCTGGCATACGTGGGCCCGGGCCAGATACCCATAATGGGCCAGATCTTCGTCGTGGCTGAGGAGATGGCCCGAAGGCAGGGAGTGACCATTAGCGGCTACCGCCTGGTGATGAACCAAGGCCCCGACTCAGGCCAGGTAATCGAGCACGCCCATATGCACCTTCTGGGTGGCAAGACGCTGCCCGCCCTGGGATAGAACATGTTATCAAGGACCGGCGAGCGAATCGCAGATAGGGTCGGCGCGCTTCCCGAGGGCCTCCGCCAGCATATATATCGAGTGCAACAGGTGGCCCTGGACCTGGCCCGTCAACACTCCATAGAAGAGGAAAAAGCCAGGCTCGGCGCCCTCGCTCATGATGTCGCCAGGACAATGAACGGCGAGGAATTGCTCCGAAATGCCCGAGAGTTTGGTATAACCGTCCATCCCGTGGAAGAGAAGGTGCCGATACTCCTTCACGGGCCTGTAGGTGCTGAGATTCTAAAGCGAATGGACGGGCTTGACGACCAGGACGTATATGAAGCGGTCTACTGGCACAGCACAGCCCACGCAGGCCTTGGGCCGGTGGGCAAAGTGGTGTTCCTCTCCGACAAGCTGGACCCTCAAAAGGTAAGCCGTTACCCTTTCCAGCGTGAGCTTGGAGACCTGGCCGTCAAGAGCCTGGACAGGGCCATTTTCGAGTTCCTGAACCGTGAGCTTGTATCCCTGCTCCAGAAAGGTAGCCTGGTACACCCGGTCGAAGTAGAGGCGCGGAACGACCTCGCCATCAAGATGCTATAGGGTGAGCCACATAGGTCTTCAGAAAGGAAGTCGGTTTGCAAATGGAATACGCTACCCTCGGTCGGACTGGGCTACGGGTCTCCAGAATTGGGTTCGGTGGTGGTGGCATCGGCCAGGTGTGGGGGCCTACCACCGAGAATGAGTCTGTGCGAGCGATACATCGCGCC
>JAGWBG010000236.1:1348-4432 GCA_021296015.1 Dehalococcoidia bacterium
GCGCTGTCACAAGGTCGGTGGATGCCAGCCTCCGCCGCCTGAAAATGGACTCCGTTGACGTGCTCCACGTACACAACCGTTTCACTCTTCAACGGGGCGACACCCCCGATTCCCTATCTGCTGACGACGTATTGGGACCCGTACTGGAGGCGTATAAGGGCGTACAGAGAGCAGGCAAGACCAGGTATATTGGCCTATCCGCTCAGGACCCTCACGTGCCATCCCTGGTACGCATGATGGAGAGTGGTCAATTTGACACCGTTCTGGCCTATTACAATCTCCTGAACTGGACGGCACAGGAAGCCCCATCACCTGATATGGCGGTGTTCGACAATGGTCAGAATATCCCCCTAGCCAAGTCTCTTGGCATGGGAGTTATAGGCATACGTTCCCACGCGGCGGGCGCTCTCAGCCGGGAGGTGGACCGTCGGGTCCAGCCCGGCACCCTCCTTGAGGAAGACGCAACCAGAGCGAAGGCCCTCGGATTTCTCCTGGACGGGCCCATAACCAACCTGTCCCAAGCGGCAATGGTCTTTTGCTTGATGAACCGGGACATAGATACCACTGTCCCCGGAGTCAAAAATGTGGCCGAGATTGAAGAGAATGCCGGCTGCATGGATATTCCTCCCATCCCCCCACACCACATGGACCGCCTGCGAGACCTGTACTCCCGGGACTTTCGGGAGTGACCGGTGCGGCCCCGAGGGTCCCCACGGTCCCGACGTTATGTCTGATGACCAAGTGTTATGACTTTCTCTTAGCCCGGTTTTTCTGTAGAATTGAATGGTAGGGTCCCCCAGGTGTAGACCTAATCAGCAATCAGAGGGGTCAGTGTTTTTGACTATTCGCGGGTGGTTTAGGTTCCTTCCCTTGTTCACGTATACCCTTATGGCTTTTGTAGCGGTGACATGGACCGTCACTAGCGGTCCGTCCGACGCCGGAGCGGGTGTCACAGTGGTATTGCCGGCGTCCAACGAGCTTTTGGATCCCTCGAACGCCACCGACGCCTCACCTCCCGACACGGTGCCAATCGTGCCCAGCGGTGCCTTCGGCTTTTCCCACTACGTTTTCGAAGAATTAGGCAACGAGGTCGTTGCCACCCTGGTGGAGGGGCCGAGAGAAGGGCAGGTCAGGTCTTCCCTGTCGTACCTTCAACTCAAAGAGCTATACTCTCAGGGAGGACCAATCCCCAGGGACCTTGAGATGTCGCGGGATGATTTGGGCAAGTTGGTGCGCCAACTGGATGCCGTGCAGGAAGCCAGCGATAAGTATGGAGACGTGACGTCAGCGCTGGCCGACGGATATATCCGCCAGAGTAACGACGTACCCAATATGGGAGCACACTTCACCAGTGTAAAGCGGACCACGGATGGCGTCTTCAATCCCTCGGAGCCGGAGATGCTGCTCTACAACAAGGACGAGAGCGGTGAATGGAAACTCACCGGCACCGCCTTCACCCTCCCCATACAACAGTTCGGAGAGGACCACCCGGAGGCCTTCAATGGCCCCCTAGACAACTGGCACGTACACTACAGCCTTTGCACAGGCTCTCGAGTCACCTCTCGTTCGTCAACTGCCGAGGACTGCAAAGCCGCGGGCGGGCTATGGGCGCCCACCTTCGGGTGGATGATTCACGCTTGGGTGGTGGTTGATAACCCCCTGGGCGTGTTCAGTATGTGGAATCCCAACGTTCCGCCCATATCCCCTATCAGCGATATTCGTCAGGCTCGCACTTCCACAGTCTCCGAAGAGGGTACGATGTCTCTGACTATAGAGAACTTCAGCTTTGGCGAGGCTCGCCTTGAGGCCGGCCAGACAGTGATCTGGACCAGTGTGGACGGTGTCCCCCACACCGTCACCTCAGGCTCAAGAGGTGTGGCCGAAGATGGCTTCGACTCCGGATTCATCAACCCCGGCCAGTCCTTCGCCCTTCGGTTCGACGAGCCGGGAGAATACCCCTACACCTGCGCATTGCATCCTTACATGAATGGGACTGTCGTTGTGACCCAGTAGCCTGTGACTAAGGTCAGCACGCTACTCAGCTCCGGCAAAGGCATAGAGCTTGCCATCGCCGGAGACCACGTACATCACGTCACCCGCCACCAGGGAACTGTTGATGAGTGCGCCATTGCCCACCTGAAAGTCCCACGTCACCTCTCCGCTGTGAGCACTCAGGCCAAAGACCCTGCCGTCTTCAGTACCTATAAGCAGAGTATCACCGGCAACCGAAGGCGCGGCTGTAATCGGCACGTCCAGACTGGTCGTCCATCGCTCCTCACCCGTGACAGCGTTCAGGCCGACAACATCGCCATCCCCACTGGCCGCATAAACTGTTCCATGGGCGACTGCGGGGGTTGTGAAGACCCTTTCACCTATACGCTTGAACCAGACCGTACCCTTCTGCAAAGGCAAGTCTGGAAGCACGTGCCACGCGAATAGGTTGAGTTCCCAGTACCATATAGCCCGCTCAAAGGGATAGGTTACGGCCCACCGGTCTATGGCCCATACCGTGCCACTGTGGGTCCCGAAATACACCAGGTCCCCGTGAATAGCTGGCCCACCGGTAATGGCCCAGCCGGCATCGTAAACGAACCGCTTGAGTCCCGTGTTGGCGTCTACTATGTGGAGCAGGCCATTCTGGGATGTCACGCTCACTGTATTATCCGAGTAGGCTACCGAAGAAACAATCCAACCTCCAGCGTCGAAGGTCCAGCGCACATCCCCCGTGGCAACATCCAGGGCGTACAGTTCGTAGTTTGTGGTCCCAACGTACACCGAGCCGTTTGCAACGATGGGAGAGCCTAGAATCGAGCCTCTCAGGTCCGTCCGCCAAAGGAAGGACCCATCCTGACGGTCCAACCCGATAACCAGACCCTTTCGAACGCCAAAAATCACCAGATCTCCCACAATTGCCGGAGTTGAACTCGAAGGGGAACCGGTGTGGTATTCCCAAACTTGCTGGCCGGTTTCTCGGTCCAGGGCCACCGTTCGCCCGTCTTCCGTAGTAAGGTAAACATGGTCACCCGCTATCGCAGGGGACGTGACGATGGGCCTTGAGGCTTCATAAGTCCAGACAAACTGCAG
>JAGWBG010000237.1 GCA_021296015.1 Dehalococcoidia bacterium
GGACAATGTAGAGACTTCCTGGAGCAGCATTTCCCAGAAGCTGAGCTAATAGCCACCTTGAGCACAGTAGCCGCCGTTGAGGACATGAAAGAGGACCCTACGCCGGCAGCAGCCATATCTCCCAAACGCGTGGCCAAGCTGCACGGTGTGGCAATCCTGGCCGAAGGGATTGAGGACAACTCATCCAACGCCACTCGCTTCGTTACCCTTGCCCGCACTGACCATCCTCCAACCGGGTACGACAAGACTTCTCTCTGCTTTTCCTTCCAAGAGGACAAGCCGGGGCTTCTTTACAACATTATGGGAGAGTTCGCCCGACGGAACATAAATCTGGCTAAAGTAGAGTCACGCCCAGCAAAGCGCTCACTGGGACAATATATCTTCCTTATAGACTGTGAGGGCCACCGGGAGGACCCGATTATAAAAGAGGCTATAGGGGCTGTAAGAGCACAAGCTACCTCGCTCAAAATCTTCGGCTCCTACCCCAGATGGAGCGGATAAGCAGATATAAGGACTGATATACCGCTAACCGCTGAGGTCTACTCCGCCAGCTTCGGCTACAACGTGTATGTCCTTATCGCCTCGGCCACTCAGACACACGAGGATAATCCGGTCGTGAGCCATGCCCTTTGCCAGCTCCACCGCATGGTACACAGCGTGGGATGGTTCAAGAGCAGGTATGATACCCTCTGTGCGGGAGAGGAGATGGAAACCTTCCAACGCCTCCCTGTCACCCACAGCAACATATTCGGCCCGTCCGGTCTCCTTTAGATGGCTATGCTCAGGGCCGACGCCGGGATAGTCCAGCCCCGCCGTGATACTATGCGTTTCCATCACTTGTCCATGTTCGTCTTGAAGCAGATAAGACATGGAGCCGTGAAGCACTCCCGGCCTTCCTGCGCTAAGAGTCGCAGCGTGTTTATTTCTATCCAGTCCTTCTCCTCCCGCTTCCACTCCAACAAGTCTCACACCCTCGTCCTGTATGAAGGGGTAAAACGTACCGATAGAATTACTGCCGCCGCCTACACAAGCCACTACATAATCAGGCAACCTGCCTTCGACTTGTAACAATTGATCCCTGGCTTCACCGCCGATGACGGAGTGGAAGTCCCGTACCATCATGGGATAGGGATGTGGTCCCACCGCACTACCAAGCAGATAATGGGTACTCTCCACATTGGTCACCCAGTCTCTTATAGCCTCGTTAATAGCGTCCTTGAGCGTGCGGCTTCCCGACTCAACGGGCCGTACCTCGGCCCCCAACAGCCTCATCCGGAACACATTATGGGACTGCCTTCTAATATCCTCGGAACCCATGTAGACGATACATTGAAGACCCATCATAGCGCACACGGTCGCCGTTGCCACGCCGTGCTGTCCCGCTCCCGTTTCCGCTATGATGCGTTGCTTGCCCATGTGCTTTGCCAACAATGCCTGACCGAGAGCGTTATTAATCTTATGCGCCCCTGTGTGGGCCAGGTCTTCCCGCTTTAGATAAATCTTCCCACCCCCACATTGTCTTGTGAGATTGGCTGCAAAGTAAAGCGCGGTGGGTCTGCCGGCGTAGGTTAGGTTCAGGGTCTCAAGCTCTCGGCGAAAAGCCTGGTCATCCTTCGCCTCGTTATATGCCCGCTCCAACTCCTCAAGAGCCTACATGAGTGTCTCGGGCACGAACTTGCCCCCGAAGGACCCGAATCGCCCTCGTTGGTCCGGCAAAGCTCTGGTATCTACCACTGTTATCCTCCTGAAGTAGAGTCGGGATACTTACTCCACATGGGCAAAATATGGCCTACCCGCATATCTCAATCTTCCTCCACAAAAGGGCAGAGGGCTATGGGTCACCATCATCAACGCCACGAACGGCTCTGATGAATGCCCTTACTTTCTCCACGTCCTTGGCTCCTCCAGTCTCAACACCGCTGGACACGTCAACTCCCCAGGGCCGCACCTTGCTGACAGCCGGACCGACGTTCTCAGGCGTCAGGCCCCCGGCCAGCAGGAATTGGAAACCCCTGGAGGATAACACTCTTGCGATGTCCCAGTTGAAACTCTGTCCGGTGCCTCCTTGTAAACCTTCCACCCCTCGGTCCAGGGTCGCAAGGTGGCCACCGGTCCCGACTTCCAATAGCTCTTGGGACAGGTTATCAACGGCGTTGGCAACGTCAAGGGCATCCGATACGTGGAGCACCTTGATAACCGGCACCCCAATCTTTCCGCAGTAGTCGAGGGACTCGCCGCCACATAGCTGTACCATATCAAGGCCGCATCTCCGCACCAGACGGTCCACTTCTTTCAGAGGTTGGTCTGCGAAAATGCCCACCATCTTGGGTGGCGACGGCACCTGCTCCCGGAGGGTGGCAATCATACGGATTGCCTTCTCCTCATCCAGCGTCCGCCTTGTTCCGGGCACAAATACCAGTCCGGTAAAATCTGCCCCGGCCTCGGCTGCCATCATGACGTCCGACATCTCCCGGTTACCACATATTTTAACCTGAGTCATTGCCCTGCCTCGTTTAGCTAATCCCTGCCCATCAGGTTGGCCCCAAGTAAACCATCTTGACATATTATAACCCATAGGCCAATAATGTGAGGCGCTTCAAACGTTCCCTATGAGTGACAGCCCAATACGACGGCTAACGAAGGCGAACAACTGAAATGGCAGGATTCCCGTACCTTGTCCTGTGGTGCTACTTGCGATAAACTGAATGAGGTAAAATTTCTAGACTCAGTCAAGTTATCGGAGACGGGATGGAGCCTCTGCTCACCAAGCTCGCTTCAATAGAAGCCCGATACCAGGAAATTGAAAGGCTCATGGCTACTCCGGAAGTGGCCACGGACTATGAGCGCGTCCAGACCCTGGCCAAGGAGCGTGCCTCCCTTGAGGATATGGTAAGCATGTACCGGGAATATCGCAGCCTTCTCAAGGAAAAGGAGGGGGTGCTGGCCATACTTGGGGAAGGCTCCGACCCTGAAATGGCATCCCTTGCCAGGCAGGAGCTTGAGGCATTGGAGAGAACACTCAGCCACCTGGACCAGGGACTCAGAGTGGCCCTTCTCCCCAAAGACCCCAACGAT
>JAGWBG010000238.1 GCA_021296015.1 Dehalococcoidia bacterium
CGGCAGAAAGCTTAGCTTGTTGTGGGCTTCCTCCAGGCTCAGCATCTTCTCATCGCGCACCAGCCAGGTCAGCGTGTCCGTGGGGAAGTTTCCCAAAGTCGCAAATTTCACGTGCGCTCCCCCGTCCGACAGTCCGGGAATGCAGTAGGGGGACTTCAGCACCTCGGCAGTATGGCTGGGGTTGGTATGCACCATTCTGCCCAGGAACTCGGTCCGCAGGTCATCGGCAACCGCTATATCCAACATAACGTCAATAACGTGCTTTCCCTCTTGCTGGGCGATTTGACCAATGGTCAGCCCAATGTATCGTTCCAGTTCCCCACTACCCACCTCTCCTACGGTCATGTCGGCGATAGGCCCGGTCAGTGTTGCCGCAGGCTGCAAGCCGTTATCATTCTCCTCGCGCAGTCTGGCCCGTACATCCGGGTCGCGCATATTGGCCTTTTTTTCTTCAAGGGACGCTATACTGACCCGGCGCCAGTGGGGACTCTGGTCGAAGTTGGTCCAGGTCTCGAAGGTGAATTCCTGGGAGGTCCTTACCGTGAAGCCCTGACCATACAGCTTGAGGCCCTTGTGATTGGACTCCTCCAACCAGCGCAGCTTCTTCCGGTGTTGCTGGGGATCATCATCGCTGGGCGTTACCAGCTGGTATAGAATGGGGCGGCGGCACACCTCGGCAAGCCTGGCGAAAAAGTCAAGGGTCGGCTCATCAAGTCGGCTGCCATCGTCGCCGGTGGTATTGTAAGTGAGCTGTATAAAACCCTGGTCAAGCTCAGCAAGCAGGCGGCCAAAGGTGAGAATCTCTTCATCGGTCATCAGGTCGGTCACCATGGGCGTCCCGTCATAGTCTCTCTGAGCTGAGTTAGGACCGGAGACCTGTGCCGACCAGCCGCAGCCTCCGGCAGCTATTCCCTCTTCTACCAGCCGGCACATCTCCTTGAGCTCATCCTCCGTGGGACGCCTCCTCTTGGACTCGTCCCAGCCCATGACCCAGGTGTAGATGGGGGTCAATGGGACATAGCTAATCATGTTCACGCCTTTGGGAACCCGGTGCTGCATCCGGTCCAGGAACTCGGGGAACGTTACCCAGTCCCAGGACATCCCCAATCTCATCGCGTCGTATGGTATGGCCTCGTTGCGCGTCAGGGACTGCATCGCCCGCTCCCGGTCCTCTGGCCGACATCGGGCAAATCCAAATCCGCAGTTGCCAATGGCAACGGTGGTCACACCATGCCATCCCGAGAGGGTTAGATAAGGGTCCCACTGTATCTGGGCGTCGTAGAGTGTGTGGAGGTCAACGAATCCCGGCGCTACGATGAGTCCCGATGCGTCCAGCACCTTGGACGCACTACTATGCCGTAGCCCGCCAATCTGAGCGATTTTACCATCCTTTATGGCCATGTCGCTTACATAGCCAGGCGTGAGCAACCCGTCTATAATGGTGCCACCTTTGATTATAACGTCGTACTCTGACATGGTTTTCTCGCCTCCGGTAACGTCAAGCTGGCAATAGCCTAGCACGAGAGCTACTTAGTGTCAATGTAGTACTTAATACGGCACGTTATGGGATATATAAGCAGGAAATCGTAATATGGCCCGTGCGGAAAGATTGTGGACTTGCTACCACAGAGCGAACTTGATAAGCTGTGCCTGAGCGCTGCATCACCAGGAGGAAGCCATGCACACAGGACATCTTCTCACACGGGCGTCTCAGCGGTATTCGGAGCGTCCCGCCTGGATTCAGGATAACCGGACTATTACCTTCCGCGAGGCCGAGGACCGTGTCAACCGGCTGTCCAATGCTCTGCTGGCGCTGGGCGCTCAACCCGGCGACCGGGTCGGGATGCTGCTGCCAAACTGTTACCAGGGGTTGGAGACCATCCTTGCACCGATGAAGGCGGGGATGGCCGTAGTCCCGATGAATGTCCGCCTGCACCCTCAAGAGCACCAGTACCTCCTGAACAACTCCGGGGCCAACGTGCTGGTCTACGCCCAGGAGTTCCGAGACCATCTGGCCCAGATACGCGAGTCGCTGGATAGTGTCAAGCATTACATTTGCGTGGGCGACGACCCCGGAGGCGATCTGGTTTACGAGGCCTTGCTTGAGTCGGCTCCTTCCTATGCGCCCGACCCCTTCATTGACTTCGACGAACTGGCATGGATGTTCTATACATCGGGCACGACTGGTCAGCCCAAGGGCGCGATGCTCACCCACCGCAACTTGCTGACCATGGTGGAGTCCTTCCTGACGGACATCAATCCTGCAAAGCCGGAAGACGTGCTCTTGCACGCCGCACCCATCACCCACGGGTCTGGCCTGGCGATGTTCCATCACATTGCTCTGGGAGCAGCCAACGCCTTCCCCTCCACACCCAGGTTTGACCCACCCGGTATATTCGACGCCATCCGGAAGCACCGCGCCACCACCATGTTCCTGGCCCCCACCATGATAAACGTCCTGGTAGCCAGTCCCGATAAAACGCGCTATGACCTCTCCAGTCTCCATACCGTGATTTACGGCGGCGGCCCGATGTACGTCGAGCACATCCTGGACGCAACCAGCGCCTTTGGCAATATATTCGTTCAGATTTTCGGTCAGGGGGAGGCGCCCATGGCCGTCACGACCCTTCCAAAGGAGGAGCACCAGGTCAATGGTGACCAGCTGCGCCTGCAACATCTGGGGTCGGCGGGGCGTGAGGTCGTCAATGCCCGCGTGCGTATAGTTGACGACGAGGACCACGAGGTCCCTGCCGGAGAGATGGGGGAGATTGTGGTGCGTGGGGATCTGGTGATGACGGGCTACTCGAACAACCCGGAGGCCAGCGCCGAGACCCTGAGGGGAGGCTGGCTGCATACCGGCGACCTGGGGTACGTGGACCCGCAGGGGTATATGTACATCACCGACCGCAAGAAGGACATGATTATCAGCGGAGGCGCCAATATCTACCCCCGGGAGGTGGAGGAGGTAATAGCCCAGCACGATGCGGTGGCCGAGGTGTCTGTCATAGGAGTCCCCGACCCCCTGTGGCGGGAGTCCGTGAAAGCGCTGGTGGTACGCCATGCCACCGAGGATGAGGTTATAGAGTTCTGTCGTCAGCGTATGGCAAGCTACAAGAAGCCGTCATCTGTGGAGTTCCAGAGCGACCTACCCAAGAACGCCTACGGCAAGGTGCTGAAGCGGGAACTGCGCCAGCAGTATTGGGCCGGCCAAGGGCGGAACGTGTAGGGGGGAGTTTTGTTAGCTCAGGGTATCCAAACTTGATAAAGGAAAACCGACCTCGTGAATGAGTCAATGTTGTCGCAGTTTCTTGCCCATCTGTTTCCTAAACTCACTGAGGATGATGCCTCTGAGTGTTGGGTGGCTAAGGCTATTCAGAGGCAACCCCCAATGCTGAACGTACTCTCGAAAGCACTCCGGGTGGTTGAAAAGCATGATCAATCAAATGCGCTCGCTTGCAAAATAAGACGTGCACATCCAAAAGACAAGCCTCACAATCCACAGTACGACGGCCAGGTTAGGGATTGCTTGACTGAAGCATGTGCTTTAGCTTGGACAGACTTACGGGGTTTAGGAACCCCTGAACTCTGCGACATCGAGGGTGCC
>JAGWBG010000239.1 GCA_021296015.1 Dehalococcoidia bacterium
TGAACATAGGGCGCATGATGGGGCCCGGGGTGGCCGGACTTATCGCCGAGCTAACGGACATAGGTCCTGACCTGTATTTTAATGCCGGTTGATATTTCGTGGTGACGATTTGGCTTTTTCTCGTCCGGGGGGAGTTCCAACAACGGGTAGACAGAAAGACTACGGTGCTTCGCGACCTCAGTGTGGGCGTGGGTTACTTCTGGTCCACACCCGTGGTCCTGGCCATCATAGGGTCAGGATTCGCCCTGGGATTTTTCGGAACGTCTTATATTCAAGTGCTACCCGCCTTTGCCAAAGAGGAGTTGGGCGTAGGGGTAGCTGAAGCGGGGCTGTTGATAACGGCGGCAGGCATTGGCTCCTTGGCGGGCAGCATTGTTCTGGCGTCGCTGGGTAACTTCCGGCACAAGAACTGGCTGATAATGGGAACGTTCATCATCTTTTGCCTGACCCTGTTCCTGCTTGCGTGGTCGCCCTGGTACTGGGTATCATGGGTTATCCTCCTGCTCGTGGGGTTTGGGAGTATGACCTACGTTTCCATGGGGACCACAGTTATACAACTTACAGTTCCGCCCCAAGTGCAGGGCCGGGTGTTGAGTTTGTGGACCGTTGGTGCGGCGCTGGTGTACGTCGGCGCATTGCCTCTGGCAGCCGTCGCCGACGCGCTCAACTGGACTATCGCCATAGCGGGCGGAGCGGTTATATGCCTGGGAGTGTTCCTGTGGCTTGGCGTCTGGCGACCTGCCTTGCGACGACTCGACGTATGAGAGGCATGAGAACCCGACGATGTGACTCTCTTCTCAAGTGATGTACTATATATACAAAGTATCTCATCGGGAGAGGCCGTGAAAAAATCTCAGCAGCGCATCATAAAAGAGCTTGAGGACATAGTTGGCAAAGCCAACGTGATTTACCATCCTGAGGACCTGCTGGTCTACGAGTACGACGGCTCCATAGATAAGGCCATCCCGGAGGCCGTGGTGTTCCCCGCCACAACCGAGGAGGTCAGCAAACTGGTGGCCCTGGCACACAGAGAAGATATACCAGTGGTGGGCCGCGGCTCAGGGACCGGCCTGAGCGGCGGTGCCATAGCCAGCCTGGGAGGGCTTCAAATCGCCCTGACCAGGATGAGGGGTATCCTGGAGATAGACGTAGTCAACGGACTTGCCGTGGTTGAACCCGGCGTGGTGAACCTGGACCTGGACTACGAGGCCCACAAATACGGTATGCGCTACGCCCCAGACCCTTCCAGCCAGAAGGCGTGTAGCCTGGGAGGGAACATAGCCGAGAACGCCGGCGGCCCCCATTGCTTGGCTTACGGTGTCACCACCAACCATGTGCTTGGCATGGAGGTGGTGCTTGAGGATGGCTCTGTAACGTGGCTGGGCGGCAAGACCAGGGAAGTACCCGGATATGACCTCCGGGGGGTCTTTGTCGGCTCCGAAGGGACCTTTGGCATTGCTACCAAAATCGTGGTGCGCCTCCTTCCCCTGCCGGAGTCGGTACACACCCTCCTGGGAGCCTTCGCCGACGTGGACTCCGCCTGCAACGCCGTCTCCAGTATAATCGGCAAGGGCATCGTGCCGGCCGCCATAGAGATGATAGATGCTGCCTGCATAAAGGCGATACTCAACGTGACCAAAGGGGTCCTTCCCAGCGACGCAGGAGCCGTCCTACTGGTGGAGGTGGAAGGGATAGAGGAAGAGGTGAAGGAGCTGAGCGGGGAGGTGGAGGCCACCATGTACGATGCAGGTGCCGAAGACGTAAGGGTCGCTCTGGAAGACCAAGAACGGGAGCGACTCTGGGCAGCCCGCAAGGGGGCTTTCGGCGCTCTTGGCAGCCTTGCTCCCAACTACTACCTTGTGGACGGCGTTGTTCCCAGAACACGCCTGAACGAGACCCTGAGAAGGGTGGCGGAAATCGGTGAAAGGTACGGCCTTCTCGTAGCCAACGTGTTCCATGCCGGAGATGGGAACCTCCATCCCTGCATAGCCTTTGACGAGAGGGAGCCGGGCGCTACTGACAGGGTAATACAGGCCGGAGAGGAGATGGTGAAGGTGTGCGTGGAGATGGGGGGAACCCTGTCGGGGGAGCATGGGATTGGCCTGGAAAAGAAGGCGTATATGCCCCTGATATTTACACAGGAAGACATGGACGTGATGGTGAGGGTACGCAACTCCTTCTCCCCCAACGTCCGCTTCAACCCGGGCAAAATCTTCCCCGGTGGGCCGGAATACGACCAGGCCATGCAACGCAAGGCGGTCTCCAGCGCCGGCCCGGGCGTATATATCTAGGCCAGATATGACATCGCTGCCTGACATATTGACAAGCTCGCTGGGCCGCGAGGCGGTGGCACCGCCGGAGCGCCTGATGGAACACTCCATAGATGGGGTTCCGCCGGAAGCCGTCGTTTTCCCCGCAAAGGTGGAGGATGTTTCGGAGGTACTGTCCCTGGCGTCCAGGGAGAAAAAAGCGGTGACCCCCTGGGGTGGGGGCACGCAGATGGCCCTGGGCAACACTCCCAGCCGCGTTGGGATAGTCCTGGGCACCAGTCGCCTCAACCGGGTCTTGCTTCATGAGCCTGCCGACCTGGTGACAAGTACGGAAGCTGGCATAACTCTGAAGGCGCTGCAAGATGAGCTTGCCAAAGACGGACAGTTCCTGCCTCTGGAGGCACCTCTGCCCGACAGCGCTACCATAGGCGGTATGCTGGCGGCCAATGCCAGCGGCCCCTCCAGGCTCGCCTATGGGACCGCAAGGGACTGGCTCATCGGCATCAAAGTGGTGCAGCCCAACGGAGTTATCACAAAAAGCGGCGGCAGAGTGGTCAAGAACGTGGCCGGATACGACCTGCACAGGCTCTACACCGGCTCACTGGGAACCCTGGGCCTGATTGTGGAGGCGAACTTCAAGGTAGCTCCCCTGCCGCCTGATAAGAGGACTCAGATTGCCACCTATCGCTCCCTTTCCGACGCTACCGACTCGGCCTATGGACTTCTGCGCCGGAGCTTCATACCCCAAGCATTGCTGGTAATCAACCGCGCGGTCGTGGACAGACC
>JAGWBG010000004.1 GCA_021296015.1 Dehalococcoidia bacterium
GAGCAAAGCCGGAGCCTACGGTGATGATTTGCCCGCCGGGGAGGTCCGAAGACACTTCCAGGTCCGTTATGCCAGTGGGTATGGAGAAACGGAGGAAGTTCATTCTACCCGGCTGGTCCAGGTCAGGTATAAAGGTGCGGTCTCCGTCATTCATCAAGCTGAGGACCTCGAAGGCGAGCAGGCTGCTCTTGTCCTCCTCGGCCCCCCTGACCAGAAGCACGTCGGCATCCACTTGAATCACTCCAACATCGTCGGTGGTCTCATATACCGTTAGCTCCACAGGCTCTGCCAGTGCGGATGAGGACAAGTTTCTGCTGTAGGACACATCCTGATAGCTGGTGGTTACGGCGTAGACGACGTCACCCGCCGTGTCCGTGACCTGGAACCAGAAACGGCCATCGTCATCGGTGGTGGCAGTGAATATATCCAACTCCCCACTGTTGCCAATCACATGCAGAGTCACATCAAGGCCGGCGGGGGCTATCTCTCCGGCGGTGCCGTTGACCACCCGCCCCGTGATGGTGACGTCCCTGTCCTGTGCATAGAGGGATGCAGGCGCCAAGATAAAGATGCCCAGCGCCAGCGCGGTCAGAATTGTCGCCAGGGACCTATATAGGGTGGTCATCCCTTTTCTCCTCAAGGGAGCCGACCTGGTTCCTGAGCGCCCCCCGTGCCGCCATGATTTCCTCCTCCATCAAGAGGTCTATCTCATGTCGTGACCTACCCTGCTCGTGCAGGATGGCTGCCGCCTGCAAACGATAGTCACGCAACTGCTCCTGGTATTCTCTCTCGTCTATGCTGCCCAGCTCGTACTCTAGCTGAAGAGTCCTGATTTCCTCGTAGACCGTATCGAGTCTCCCCGGGTCGGGCGAGACGACGGTCATCGGAGGCCGGGGCTGGAACCGGGCCCTCACAAAGGGATAGATGACTACGGCGATGGCGAGGAGGGCCAGCAGCACACCTATCAGGACACTCATATAAACTTATCCTTCTCCAGGCAATGATTCGAGCATAGACCACTTTCTCAGTCGTTGCCCGCCTGGTCGGGCACCTCGGAAACGTTGTAAGGCCTCGCAGACCGAGGAGCGGGGTCCCGGAGATGGGCCAGGGCCGGACTCCTCTGAGGCCACAGGGCTATGACAGTCCCCAGGAGGAGGACGGGTCCGGCAATCCACATCCACCAGACAAGGGGGTTGACGAATACGCGGAACCCGACGCTTCCATCCTCCAGTATCTCGCTGGGAATCACGTAGAAGTCCTCTACCGGCGTGGAGTGGATGGCGGCCCTGGTGGATGCCATGCGAAAGTCGGGATAGAAGGCCCGCTGGGGTGTCATGGTTCTCAAAAGGTCCCCGTCTCTGTAGACGTTCACCGTGGAGTCGAACTCTGTCCGGTCGGATTTTGGCGTGACATCGGTGTCCAGATACTCCAACTCATAGTTGCCTACCTGCTCCCTCTCGCCGGGGGCCAGGATGATGTCCTTCTGTAAACCGTAGAAGGATGAGCCTGCCACCCCCAGGGCCAAAAGCACCACGGCAAGGTGGACGACATACCCCCCGTAGCGGGGCCTGTTTGCGGCGATGAGCTTGATGAAGCCCAAGACGTAGTTATCGCCCTGACGGTGCCTGGATATGGTGCCTCGCGCCCACTCCGTAAGAATACTTGTAGTCACCAGGGCGCACAGCCCAAAGGCGGCCACGGCATAGGGCTTTCTGACCCCAAGGATGACCAGCAGAACCACGACCGCTATGGAAACAAGGCCAGGCCCAAGGATGGCCCTTCCCAGGGTCCTTATGGAGGCGCTGCGCCAGGGGAGAAGTGGCCCGACCCCCATGAGAAATATGAGGGCCAGCATAAGGGGGCCGTTGACCTGATTGTAGAAGGGCTGACCGACGGTGACCACATTCCCCCTGGTTGCCTCCGAGATTAGAGGGTAGACCACACCCCACAGGGTGACGAAGGCAATGCCCAGCAAGAGGAGGTTGTTGACCAGGAAGGCGGCCTCCCTGGATAGGCTGGATTCCAGATTGCGGGCGCTTTTCAGGCTGCCATAGCGGAGGAAGAATATGACGAAGGGCACGACCACGCCTATACCGGTGAACATGAGGAACACCCAACCCAGGGATGACGCTCCGAAGGAGTGGACGGAAGGAACCGGACCGCCCCGGTTCATGAACATGCCGTAGAGGGCCAGCCCAAAGGCGAGGTTGATTAGGACGATGTTCCACATTCGGAACATTCCTCGCCGTTTCTGCACCATGATGGAGTGTATGAAGGCGGTGAGGCCCACGAAAGGCATGAAGCCGGCGTTCTCCACAGGGTCCCAGGCCCAGTAGCCTCCCCATCCCAGGATGGTATAGGCCCACCACCCACCCAGCAGCAGCCCGGACCCCAGCAGGACCCACGAGATTATTCCCCAGACCCGGCCCGGGTCAACCCACTCGTCGCCGGTCTTGCCCGCGAGGAGCGCGCCCATGGCAAAGGCGAAGGGTAGCGTAACCCCTATCAGCCCGGCCATCATCACCGGCGGGTGGATAAACATGCCGGGGTGGGTGAGCAGAGGGTTGATGCCCTGGCCGTCGGGAGGCTCGATGGATAGCTCTGCGAAAGGGTTGGCCATGAAGGCCATTACTGCCAGGAAGAAGGTGAGCTCCAGCATGAGGACGGCGTTGGTATATGGCAGGCTATCCCGCACCCGCGCCGGGGCAAGGAAAATTGCCACTGCCGACAGGACCGAAAAGACGAAGGCGATGTACAGGAGGGAGCCCTCGTTCCCGGCGTAGAAGGCCACCCAGGTGTATATACGGGGCATGGACAGGCTGCTGTTGGCGGCCACGTACTGTAGCTGGAAATCGTTGGACAGGAAGGCCCCTATCAGGCTGGCTACCGATATGGCAAGTACCAATGCCAGTATGTAGACGGCGTAGCGGGCGCTCTCCACCAGGTTGGGAACGTTCCACACCCGACCCAAGACCGACCCGACGGTGGAGTAGGCTGCAAGGGCCAGGGCGGTGAACAGTGTAATGGATCCCAGGTCACCCATTCTCTAATCGTCCTTCTCCGGCTCGTGAGCACTCCCCCGGGAAAGTTCCAGTTCCTGGTCTACCAGGGATAGGTATGGCTCCAGCTCTTGCTCTGACACAGGGCCGTCATCTTGTTGCGTCTGCCCTGCTCTCCTCATTGCCCGGACGACAAATGCAAGCAGGAGGACGCCACCCACACCAACGGCGATGGGAACCACCCAGGCCACCAGGTTGAACCCCTTCTTGGGAGGCGCTGCCAGTACCCTTTCACCGTATCTGTCCACGAAAAACTGGAGTATCTGTTCCCTGCTCCACCCAGCGGCCAGCCTCTCCCTGACTATCTCACGCATTTGGGAGGCCAACTCGACCTGGGCCTGGTCAATCGTCTCTCCGGGGCAAACGGGGCATATAAGGCTTTTATCTATGGAGTAGGCCCGCTCCTCCAGGGAGGGCTCCTGCCCACTACAGGCGATAAGAGCGAGCGTTAGCATCGTCATGCCCAACCACACCAGGAGCCGCATCACACTGAACTACTCAGACAGGGTGCGGATGTAGTTGACCAGCATCCACCGCTCCTCCATGGTGAGGAGCTTGGCGAAGGATGGCATGACCGTAACGCCGTTTGTTATCCAGGCAAACACCGCCACGTCGGTCTGATTCCTGACGAACTCGTCGGTGAGGTCGGGGGTAATGGTGTAAGGTCGCTCATCGGTGCCATAGTTGTACTGCTCTTTCATAGTAACCAACACCGGGCCGTCGCCTTTGCCCTGCGTACCGTGACAAAAGGCGCAGTTAGCTGCGAATAGTCTGGCCCCCTCCTCTATCCCTTGCCCGGGAATGGGGTTCTCCGTCAGGAGGACTCCCCTGCCGGTAATGGGCACAGCCCCCGCAGGGACCGACAGCCGGGGAGGTTCGTGGGACTGATAGGTCTGTTGATAGTGCATCTCGTAGAAGAAATCCAGGGGATAGGTGCCGTTGGCGCATCCCGCCGCCGTAACGCCTGCCAGCACAAGAAGCGCCAGAACGTGCGCCCTGCCTACCCTGCGGCGCAGCAGTCTGCCTAGGAAATTCAGGTGCTCCCTGGTATTCGACAGGCTTACCATGATGGAATGGACCTCCCGCTTACCCCGGACCTGTTGGTGGGTGAGGTGTGCAGCAAAATGTCAGTGGTCACGACGCCTCCCCACGTTTCACGTCCACTGCGCCCGCTTGAGTGAGGACTTGCTCCACTCTGCCCGCCTGATTGTCCTCGCAGGTCACGATAACCCCGATGTAACCCTCAGTGATGCGGTCGTCATACAGGCCAAGGCTTGGCCGTGGTAGCCTGGACTCGAAGAGTATGCCCAGGACAGTGAACAATATAGCGCCCAGCATGGTCCCCTCGTAGGTAACGATAGCCATTGGCGGCAGGGACAGAATCGGTTTTCCTCCGGTGACCAGTGGATAGGCCATCTGGGTCATGGAGGTAAGGAGAATCCCCGCCGTAAGGCCGCATAGAGCGCCCACGAAGGGAAACACGTACAGCCGGTGGGAGACGTGCCGCTCGCCAAAGGCTCCCTCCGGGTAGGGTGCTCCGGTGAGAAAGTCGTAGTCATCCTTGGTCAAACCCGCCGCCTGAAGGGCGTCACCTGCCTCAGCAGCATACTCGGCGTTCTGGTACAAACCCAAGACCGATTGTTTTGCCATGTTCCAGCCTCCACTCCCTCACCCGGTATTTCAACCATCCCCCTCAACGCTCTCGCGATTGGGGGGATGCCCGGGCTGGGGCCACGCTATTGGTCTAATCTTCCCTTATTACTGCCGGGACCGTCCTCCGGCCTATCTTGATTTCCTGCTTGAGGATTTCCCCTTCCTTTATGTCGTAAATGGGAATCAGGGGGAATACCTTGGCGAACAGCAACATCAGCATGGACACCAGCGCAAAGGTGCCGATTATTATGACCACCTCCACAGGGCTGGGCGCATAGGTGTACCAGGCGAAGTTGAATAGCTGCTTCTGGGCCAGGCCCGGCACTATGATGAGGAATCTCTCCAGCCACATTCCGATGTTCACGGAGACGCAGGCAACTACCATCAGCCAGGGGTTGCGGCGCACGCTCTTGAACAGCCACATACCCACGGGGATGAAATAGGTTGTGCCGACGAAGGTAATGAACCACCAACTCCAGGGGGCCTGGGCAGTCAGGAAGTCCTTCACGCTTATCTCGTCTCCTTCAAGGCCGTAGAGGCCAAAGAGGAACTCCATAACGAAGAAGAAGAACCATCCCGTGGCTACCACTATGAGAAGGCGTCCCAGGGCATCGAAATGCTCAGGGCGGACGTAGTCGTGCCAGTGGAAGAGCCATCGCATCAGCGCCATCACGATAACCACGGCGGCAACACCGGAGTGGACGGCTCCTATGACGAAGTAGGGTGGGAATATGGTGGAATGCCAGCTCTTCACCGCTATTGCCATGCTAAAGTCGAAGGAGACTATACTATGCACCGACACGAACACAGGCAGGATGAGGGCCGAGAGCAGTATGCCCGCGATAATCTGGAGCTTCCACTGCCTTGAGTTTCCCTTCCATCCCAAACACAGAACGGAGTATATCGTGCGCCTTACGCCCGTTGAGCGGTCTCGAATTACCGCCAGGTCGGGCAGAAGGGCTATGTACACGAAGAGGATGCTGGAGGTCAGATAGGTGAACACGGCGCTGGGGTCCCATATCAGGGCCGAGCGCACGTTGGGAAACACGCCCCGTGCCCAGTCGTAGGGGAAGACCCAGTAGAACAGCCTCCAGGGCCGGCCGGCGTGTATGAATGGCATGAGCATCGCCGTCATCAGGGAGAACACCGTAAGGACCTCGGCTGCCCTGGTCGCGGGACGCCGCCATTCAGCCTTGGAGAGACGCAGAATTGCTGACAGCATCACCCCGGCATGGCTGATGCCTATCCAGAAAACGAAGTTGGTGATGAAGAACCCCCACATGACGGGGCGGTTGAGTCCGGTCACTCCCAGGCCCTGGTTAATCATGTATCCGGCAGCCGCCATGGCCCCCAGCACGATTACGCCGAGCAAAGTCACAGACCCCCAGTACCACTTTGGGTTCTGGTAAAGGGAGTTCAACAACCCCCGGTTGATTTCCCTGTCTGTAAGGCTTCTACCTTCCTGCATCGTTTTTCCTTATCAATCCATCGAAGCTCTGAGGTGGGACACGTTCCTCTCGTCTCTGTCTGCGCCTAATCGGGCTTGCCAAGGACCATGTACCGTCCCTTCAGCAGCGGTCGGACAAGCATGTAGAGCAGGCCCTCCTTGGTCTCCCACATGGACATCACGGGCAGCAGCCTCGTGCCCAGGAGAAAGATTAACGCAGTGCCGCTCAATCCGCCAAGAATTATGAACACGTCCCACACGTCGGGCGTGACGGGAAGCAATTGGGAAGGAATCGCTTGCCCAACTCCCGCTTCAAAGTCCGCGATGCTGTGGGCACCTACGTCTCGAATGTTAAAGGCGGGTACGTACAACCGCACCATCATAAAGAAAGCCCCGATTATGACCGAAGCGCCGGCGATGGTGGGGCCAAGGACGCTCTTGCGTACCCCGTTCCACAGAAGCAGGCCGAAGGGTATTACGAAGCTGAAGAAGAAGTTCAGCAAGAAGGCTGTGCGATAAGACTCGAACATCACCAGCTTGATCACACTCTGCTCCGTGGGGTCGCGGCCATACCAGAAGGTCATAAATTCGGAGAACCAAAAGTAGCCCCAGAGGAGGGTAAGGCCCAGCAGCACCTTGCTGAAAGCCCAGAATGGGTCAAGTCCGATGTACCGTCCGTACCCTCCCCAAGTACGCATCACGAATATAGTTACCAGCACGGTCCCCGCGGCAGCCTGAATACCAGTAAGGGCATGATGGGGCGCAAGAATTGAATCCTTCCAGCCGGGGACCAGGCTCAGGGCGAAATCAAGACTTACCAGGGTGTGGACCAATATCAGGAGCATGAAATAGAACCCGCCCAGCATCGCCAGGAACGCTTGCTGGCGTCTCCAGTCCCGCTTGGTACCCTGCCAGCCCATAGCCAGTTTGCGCATAAGGGCAGCCCGCCAGCCGGAGCCGCGAGCCGCCACCACAGACATGTCCGGGCGCGCTGAGACCCACAGTATAGCCAGCCCGCAGACCACCAGGCCTATCATGGCAGCCATGTCCCACCAGAGGGGTGCGCCTATAGGGCCTTCGAACCAGACGGTCCTGCGGTCCACCCCCACCTCAAGGTGCCCGTCACCATTGAGGTCTATGGCCGGGAGCAGGGCCATCAAGGGTATGAACCACAGCAGGTTGAGTATCCCCACCAGGGCGAACATCTCTGAGGCCCTTGAGAGAGGACGTCGCCAATGGTTTTTTGTCCATCGAAAGGCTACCGCCACCAGTGGAGCCGTCCCTGCGGTGCAGAGGAGGAAGGCGAACATGGCGGCATAATAGCCCCACTCGTGCCTGCTTGCGTCGGAGAACCCGTCCCCGACAGCCCTCATGACGAACCCAATGATGCCCAGTATGAACAGCACCCCCAGGCCGGCCATCGCATACGCAAGCCGCCTGTCGAAGGCGAATACCTTATGGCTCAGGTGCTCGGTGATGCCCTGATCAGTAAGGTCCACCTCTACCGGGGTGATATGGCCGTTGCCATTAGCCATGTGCCTCGTCCTCTTTGCGTCGAGGGTCTATCTTCTTCAGATAGATAACGTTGGGTTCCGTGCCTATGTTCTCCAGGAGCTTGTAGTGGCGGGGGTCGTCCTTGAGCCTGGAAACCTGGCTATCCGGGTCCTCCAGGTCTCCAAAGATCAGGGTATTGGTGGGACATGCCTGAACACAGGCCGGCATGAAGTTGCCCTCCGCCAGCGACTTGTCCGTTATTTGGCCGTCTTCCTGGCCCTCAATCTTGGTCTCGGCGCGCCGGACTCGCTGCACGCAGAAGGTGCATTTCTCCATGACACCCCTGCTGCGCACCGTGACATCCGGGTTTAGCTGGTTCCTGAGCCGTTCCGGCCATACAGGCTCCCAGAAGTTGAAGAACCGGACCTGGTAGGGGCAGTTATTGGCGCAGTAACGTGTGCCGACACATCGGTTGTATACCTGGACGTTCATGCCCTCGTCGTTGTGATAGGTAGCAAACACGGGGCACACCGGCTCACAGGGGGCGTTCTCGCAGTGCTGGCACAGGACGGGCATAAAGCGCGCCTTCACATCCTGGAAGGGGGCCTCCTCGGGCCTGTCTCGGTACTCATCGGGTACTTCCCAGTAGCGTTCAACGCGTATCCACTCCATCGCCCGGCGCTGGTGGAAACTATCCTCGGTGTTCAGAGGAATGTTATTCTCCGACTGGCAAGCCACAACACAGGCCTGGCAACCGGTACACTTGTCTATGTCCACCACCATTCCCCATTTGTGTTTCATGCGTTGCGCCATTGCTAGACCTACCTTTGTGATATTTGAAACGGGCTATCCCCTGGTCACCTGTACCACGTCTTCCGCCCTGGGACCTATGGGGAAGGCGGGAACAAGGCCCTCGAACTTGGAAACCCTGACGCTCCGTCCGGTGGACTGTATCCGGACCCGTGTGGCTGCCCAGGCCAGGCCGCCGGTCTCGCTGTCAACCTCGGTGGCCAGTATGGAGATGGGGTTGGAACCCCTCTGAGCGTTCCCCCTGGTCGCGTACCGAATCCCGGTTGCGTGGCCCTGGCCTATAGGCACGCTCAGCACGCCCGGGGGTACGGCCGGGTGCGAGTAAACTACGGCCTCTATGTGGTCTTCAGTGGATATAAGCCTGATTACGTCGCCCTCCTTCAGGCCAAACTCATCCGCGTCCCTGGGGTTAATCTCGACCCACGTCTGCCACGTGACGGTGGTCAGAGGGTCGGGCGCTGCCTGGAGCCAGGGTAGATGAGCGCCCCTTCCGTCCAGGAGAGAGTTGGACAGGAAGGGGACCAGGTAGAAGAATCTACTGTCCACGTCCTGTGCCCTGAAGGACGGCAGACGCCTCTCTGAAGGCTGCTGGGCCAGCTCCGCCAGGCTCGGCGGGTCCGGGGGAGAATCCGTTGATACTCTGTCGCTGTCCCACCAGCCCCCCTGCTGAAGCATCGTATTCCAGAAGGCCTCGAAGGTAGCGGCCTGTATCGAACCCCGGTTAAGGTCAAACAGCTGTTGTGCCCCCTGGCGCAGCACGTCCCGGAAGGTGTTGGGAAGCCCGTCGTCCAACCCCAGGTCCTGGGAAAGGGTGAGGAGCAGGTCGGGGAAGCTCCGGGGGTCCAGGTCCGGCAGTGGGTTCACCACCGGCTGCTGCATCCCCACTATCTGGAAACCGGGGCCGGGTTCCGGTATGTCGTCACTCCAGTCCTCAAGATAGATACGCTCCGGCAACACCAGGTCGGCCATGAGCGAGGTGTCGTCCATGAAGCTGGAGAAGCTCACGACGAAGGGATTCCCTGCGTTAAGGGACTCTTGGAACCTGCTCCCGGGAGGAAGCCCATGCAACGGATTAGCGCCCCGGACCAGGATGAGATTTATCCGGCCGTTTTGAAGGTCGTCTGAGACCCCGAGCCAGTCCGTGACGGAGCCGGTGGGTGAAGTGGCCGGGATGCCCTCTATGGGCGGAGCCGGGTTGAACACTATCCCGCCCTCGCCGGGCCTCTTCCCGACGCTGCCCACCAGATAGTTCAGCGCAAATACGGCCGAGAGGTTGAAGGAGCCGTTGGTGTGGGCGCCTGCCTCTCCTCCACCTATGGCGAGGCTCGGCCCGGTAGTGGCAAACTCTCTGGCTATCCTTCTGATAAGCTCGGAGGCATCCTCGCCGCGAATCCTCTCCGGTATTCCTATGTAGAGCGGACTATCAGAGCTCACAACGCTTTCCGGTTTGAAATCATCCAGGACCGATGCCCCTGCGCCGCCGGTCATAGCGCCTGCCACGCCGGGGTCTGCAAGGCCCTCGTCTATTATGACGTAGGCCATGCTCAGCGCCAGAACGCCTTCCATGCCGGGGGATATGGGTATCCACTGGTCGGCACTGGCGGCGGTCAGGGAGTAGCGGGGGTCTGCGTGGACGTGGGACCCCCGCTCCTTGCCGATGTTGCTACGGAATTCACCGTAGCCGCGAGCATAGCGCACCGGAGATACCCAGGTGGACAGGAAGTCGGCGCCAAAGGAGAGCAGGTATCGGGTATTCTCAATGTCAAAGTCGGGGAGCGTGTTCTGATTGAAGACCTGCTTCACAGCCCCACGCAGCACTGTCTGGTCGAGAGGCTCGAAGGCCATGTGTCTGCCTCCGTAGGCCCCGACGAACTTGCTTGCCACCATTCCAAGGTGCCCGCGGAGAGGCTCCGTTATCATCAACATGGCATCGGGCTGGTTGCTGCGCATCTGCGCCAGAAGGGTATTCATGGCCGTATCCCACCCAATCTGCTGGAACTGTCCAGATCCGCGTCTGCCTACCCGCGCCACCGGGCCTGCTAGCCTGTCCGGGTGGTAAAGGGCCTGCAACCCCGCCTCACAGCGCACGCTCTGTTTGCCCTGGTTGGTAGGATACAGGGGATTCCCCCGGACTTTCTTGGCCCTTCCCTCCATAACCCGGACGAGTATGCTCTCCTTCTCCGGGCACTGGCCGCACAGGGTTGCGTACCAGTTATCCCTGCCGGTGACGAGGTCCTCGGGCATCCTGGCCGGGCTTTGTATTATCATCTCCCCTTCTCGGAAGATGTCACAAGCCACGGCCCCCACGGCCGAGAGGCTGGCCCATTTAAGAAAATCGCGCCGGGTTAGTTTCATGATACCTCTATAGCTAATAGTGGCAGGTGACGCAGTCGGTGGGGGCGTCATAATTCCTATGGCAGTCCACGCAGTCACCCATCTTCAACCTGCGTTCTTGTTTCACCTTGTCCATGGCCCTCACCTTGCCGTGGCAGATGGTACAGCTGGCCTCCACCATCTCCGATGGCAACGGGGGATTCGACAGGCCTATACCGTTATCAATGGCCCGTTGAACCGCCTGAGCCTTCCCATCCTCGCTCTGGGTAAAATACCGGATGTGAGGCTCATGGGCAAACTGTACGTGGTCCGGGACTCTATGCACTCTCTCCCAATCTATGGGTTGTGGTGTGACAGAGGGGTCCATATTCCCGGACGCATCCATCCCGCCGTATTCCAGCAGCTTGGCTATCTCCGGGTGGTCCTCGCCGGTTACGGTCTTATGACAGAACAGGCATTGTTCCACGGCAGGAACGGTGGCGGCATCGCCTTTGGTCACGTTGCGGTGGCAGAACTCGCATTGGATTCCCTGGTCCTCAACGTGTACTGTGTGAGGGAATGCGATAGGCTGGTCCGGCCCGCCAGCCCCGAACCCAAAAATTGGGGTAGACCACCAGGCATGAAGTATGTACACAACCACCAGTACTACCACTACCGTCGCCACAAGGCCGCCAAAGGCCAGTGGCAGCAGCAGTTTCGGACTCGGTCTTATCGGCATTAAGTCGCGCCTACATTCATTCGAGCTGCGTCACTTTCGGCCCGGGCCTTTCGCCGGGCCACGGTCCC
Organism: Dehalococcoidia bacterium; assembly: GCA_021296015.1. GTDB lineage: Bacteria > Chloroflexota > Dehalococcoidia > Lucifugimonadales > JAGWBF01 > JAGWBG01. The sequence continues at coordinate 11,584 of JAGWBG010000004.1, forward strand.
CTGCGGCGTTGGGAAGCCTTGTCCACAATGGGGACACCCAGTTATCAGGTTAAGGTCAGCCGGACTCATATCCAGAGCCTGTTGTACAGGTTTTCTAGCAAATAGGAGTTGTTCACCGTCCAGGTCAGAAAAAGCATGGCCAAAGCAATCAGGACTGCCACACCGGCATACATGGGCCGCCGAAGCTGCATGAACCTCTCCGGTAGATGCCCCGAAGCCACCAGGGAAGGGATGATGGCGTGGGTGGTGAGAAAGGTGAAGGCGAGAATCACGATGACGAAGAAATCCGCCCAAAGCCAATGGAGCCAATCTCCTATCTCCGACCAGAGTATGGCGTCAATCGCTGCCGGGTCTGCCTCAGGCATTTATGCCTTACCTCCAGTGTCCTGGTATCCAAACCCAAGGGTGACGGTGATGGCGGGGGTACGAAAGCCAAGTGAAAATTATCACAGACAGAAACCAGTGTCAAGTAGTAGGCATTGCCCCCTTGACCTCAGTATATGGGGAAAGTAGAATACTACCGCAACGCGTAGAGTAATCGGTACGGGATACGTCATTTGTACTCCGTACACTATTCCCAAAGCCCGGAGGCCCCATGCCATCAGACAACGGACGCGATGATTCCCGGACTTACTCACGGCGCAACTTTCTAGGCAAGCTCTCCCTGGGTCTTGCTGCGATTGCCGGGGCCGGGTACTTCCTCAGAGGCCATATATTACCGGGCGGTCAAGGGAATGACGATCCCGACGGTGAGTTTCCCTCGGAAGATTCAATCTTCCACCCGCGGGAAGACGCCCTGGAACGAATGAAGAAGAGGGGTTAGCCCTACCGTCTCCCAAACTCCTCCTCTAGATGGTAGGAGCTAAGGTGAATCATGGTGGGACGGCCGTGGGGGCAGGTGTGTGGGCTATCGCAGGACTCAAGCTGCCGTACCAGTTCGTCCATCTCATGCTGACTGAGGACCATGCCCGCTCGCACCGCGCTGTGGCAGGCGATGGAGGCGGCAAGGGCATTATCGCGTTCCTTCAGGATACCCTCATAGGCCATAATGTCCAGTACCTCAACTAGGGCCTTCCCCGGGTTGGAGTCCCTAGCCACCACGGGAACGGCACGAAGCAAATATGTCCTCTCCCCAAAAGGCTCAAGGATAAATCCGTACCTTTCCAGAAGCTCCATGCCGGCATGGACCATCTCCTCCTGGCCTGGGGTAAGCTCGACCGCCACCGCCTCCAGAAGAGCCTGAGATTGGGGAGTCCTGTCCGCCACTTCCCTGGAGACCTTCTCGAACAGGACACGCTCGTGAGCGGCGTGCTGGTCTATCAGGTACATCCCGTCGTTTCCCTCGGCTACCAGGTAGGTGTTCCGTACCTGCCCCAGTATTCGCAGGGAGGACATGGCCTCTACGGGTTTAGGAGGGGTAGGTCCGGCCCCCACCCCTGGAGACCTTTGAAAAATCCCTTCCCCCTCAGTCGAGGGAGGCTGGGATGGGGCTGAAAATGGCGGAATCACGGAGGTTGTTCGAAGGTTCCAGTCACTGCGCCCCCTGAGTCCGAAGGCAGGCCCGGAGGAGACGCGAGGCCCAAAGCCTGTGGGGCCGCCAGCCGTCCTTGCCTCGAATGCAGGCCCGGTATTGAAACGCATCTCCGGGACGGGTGATTCGGCCACCAGGGATGCCCGCACGGCTCGCTGGAGCGCCGAGAATACCTTGTCATCCTGGCGGAAACGCACCTCGCGCTTGGCCGGGTGTACGTTGGCGTCCACGTCGCCCTGTGGGATACTCAGGTTGAGCACGCCTATGGGGTGCCGTTTCTCCGGGAGGAAACCGTGATAGGACTCCGACAGGGCATAGGACAGCATAGGGCTGCTTATCCACCGTCGGTTTACCAGGAAAGTGATATAGGTCCGATTGGCTCGGTGCAGTGACGGGGGGCTTATGTAGCCCGTCACTGAGTAGCCATCACCTTGACCTTCCCACGAGACTTCCAGCATATCCCGGGCGGTTTCAGCTCCATACACCGAGACCAGGGCGTCGGACATACTGCCGTTGCCCGGTGAGGTAAAGGTGTTTCTGCCGTCCAGCAAGAGCCTGAACCGGATTTCAGGGAATGCCAGGGCGTACCGGGACACCAGGTCGCTGGTACGCGTCCTCTCCCCGGAGGGGGACTTGAGGAATTTGAGCCTCGCCGGTACGTTCTCGAACAGGCCCTGTACGGTTATGGAAGTGCCGGGGGGACAGCCTTTTGGAGACATCGTAACGACTTCTCCCCACCTGAGATGTATTTCCTGGCCGGAAAGAGAGTCGTGAGTGCAGGTGACCAGGGACACGCGGGCAACGGAGGCGATGCTGGGCAGGGCCTCGCCCCTGAAACCCAGCGTGCTAACGGTATCCAGGTCGGAGTCGCTGGAAATCTTGCTGGTGGCGTGGCGATCAAAGGCCAGCCTCACCTCGCCAGTGGGGATGCCGCAGCCGTTGTCAGTGACCTTTATCAACTCGATGCCGCCGCCCTTCACTTCGATGGTAATCTGAGAGGCGCCGGCGTCCAGGGAGTTCTCCACCAACTCCTTCACCACCGACGAGGGGCGCTCTACCACCTCGCCGGCGGCGATTTTGGCTGCGACATCTGGGGTAAGAACATTTATAGGCATTGAGACACGCTAGAAAGTTGAGGCTTTGGAACCCTTGACCCGGTACTGTCTATCCTCTGAGTGCCCATGTTTGACGTATTCGGTGATAATATCGTAAATCCGATACATCTGCTCATCCCCATTCCTCTTGAAGAAGTATGGCGGGACCCACACGCCTCCGAAAGCGGACACAATTTCCGGGTAGTCGTCAATAACGAAATCGGGCGTTATGGGAACTCCAAGCTCCGCCAGTCGGTCGGAGAAGTGGTGGAGGGGCTTCTCGTATACTCCACTGGCAAAAGGTTCCAGAGCATGTTTCTTCATCACTTCCCAACGCGGCCCAAGCCCCGACCAGATGTATATCTTGTGCCCATCGTCCAGCAGGCGTTGAAAGGTCTCCCGCGTGCCGGGACGCAGGCTGTCGTCGAGGCCCAGGATTGTGTAGTCCACGTCGAAGAAGATGTTCATTGGGTGGCACGAGGAACGGATTAGCTAGGGCCATTATACCTACACGCCGTCTGATTACGCAAGGCTCCGGCTTTCTCAGCTTCGGCCCAACGCACTCTCCAGGCTCTTGGTGTCCGCACCGACGACAAGCTCGTCCCCAATCCGCACCATCGGACGGCGAATGAGACGAGGCTCCTGCAACATAAGCTGAATAAGCTCGTCGTCGCTGAGGCTCCCGGCATCCCTGCCCAGGGCTGTGAAGCTGGGGCTCCTCCAGGAGAAGATGTCCGAAATGGCACGACCCTTCAGCAGGTCCCGCAACTCGGCCTCGGAGAATGGCTCTTTGAAGAAATCCCGGTCTTCTATAGTGACGCCCTTTTGCGAGAGAAACTCCCTCGCCTTACGACACGTGGATCAACGTGTCCAGGTGTAATAAGTGACTACGGTAGCCATCAACGCCTCCTCAAGTTAGCATACTATGCTGCCGGTTCCCACTATATCTCACACGTGGTACATGGCGCTAAGGGGAATTCTTGGCTTTTTCCTGGAGTTCGTAAAGCACGTTGATGGCCTCCAGGGGCGTCAGATTGGACACGTCTACCCGCAGAATTTCCTCCATTATCTGGGATGATTCGTTGAAGAGGGCCATCTGTAGTGTCGCGGCTGCTTCCCCCTTGGCGCGGGCGGCCCTGTGTCTGCCCTTCCGGGATGCGCCATCCCCTTCCAGGTCTTTCAACACTTCCCAGGCCCGATTTATCACCGTCTTGGGGAGGCCGGCGAGCTGGGCCACGTGTATGCCGTAGCTTTTGTCCGCA
>JAGWBG010000240.1 GCA_021296015.1 Dehalococcoidia bacterium
AGATTGTCATCCAGAGGGGACGGGGCCAACTCGACCAGGGCTGCTACCACGGCCCCGACAACCAGGCCCCAGTGGAACGATACCACGTTGACGGCGGATAGTATTGCGGCCAAGCTGATTGCCGCGGCCACAAAGGCCAGGGTCCCCAATGGGGACTTGCCAAAAATTCTGAACCCGCCCATGCGGCTGCCCACCAGCGCGGCGAGAGGGTCTCCCAGCGCCAGAAAGAAAAGGGCCACTACCGCGACGGATTCATCGAAGACTAAGAAGCAAGCGAGGGCGGAGATGGCTATGTAGGTCGCTCCGGTAATTCGGCGGTCTTCCGTATCTTTCAGCAATGGCTTGAACCGCGCCACCAGAATCATGTTCAAGAAGGGAAGCCGAAGCCGTGCTAACTCGACCAACAGAGCAAGGCCCGAGGCGGTAGCCAGCAAGACAACCATAACACTGGAACCAACGAATATCCCCAGAAGAGGGATTGCACCGCAGGCGGCCATGTGGAATAGCCTCCGCCGTTTGGAAGGCGCCGAAGCGGGGCGGATGTGTAGTCCAATAGGTATCCGCATTTCAGATGACGCGTTTGCCGGTACGTGGGCCTGAGTTCGTCAAGTTGCGGTCCTCAAGCTACGACCTGATAAATACAGTGTCCCCGGCATCCCACCGCATCTCCCTTATTTTGGCCCCCTTGGGCACCTCAAACACCATCCACCCGTCTACCGAATTGTTCTGCGGAAGCTCTATAGGGCCGGCGATTATGGGGGAATAGCGATTTTCAGCAGGATGGGACTCCTGCACCACCGTTACGTTCTCCTTACCGGCTAGCTCTTCGCCCGAAAGATACAAGTTCAGTGGCTTGTATACCTCGTTAGTTTCAACCCCTCTCAACTCTGCCGCTTCCTCATCTACCGTCATAACTACTTTGGTGGAATCTTGATTGAATACGAAGAGGCGCATCACCACCAGTTCGTTGGCCCTGTTGGCAGGAACTACCCGATAATGGTTCTGGTCGGTTCCCAGGAACCTTATTTCGTGGACCCTGGCAATATCTTCAATGCCGATTATCAAGGTACTCCCCTTGGAGCGTTCCCCTATGGGGAGCAGGCCGCTATCTGAGCAAGCGCCAACAGCGAAAAGGACTAGCAACGGCAAGATGATGAACGCCGGACGACGGAGGGCTATCAGCAAAGGGGATACCGGGCTGTGGTTTCGGCGATGTGTGGTGCTCGCTACGACTCTCTGTGACATGTCTATCTAGGAGTTAACCTCCATGTATTCTATGAGTGGTCTCGCTCATCTCATAGTGCCGGGTTAGTCCCGCAAGTAAAGTGCGCCCTAATTGCCGGTGGGAGTTAGAGACGGCATTTCCCTCAAACGCTGTACCAAGTCGGCCAGTACCGAAAGCAGGTACTCAACCTCTTCAACCGTGTTGTGCTTGCCCAGGGTCAGCCTCAGGCTGCCTCTGGCCAAGTCAGCCGACTGTCCCAGGGCCAGAAGTACGTGGGAAGGCTCGAGGGACCCGGAACTACAGGCGCTCCCACTGGATGCAGCTATACCGGCCATGTCCAAGCCGAGGAGAACAGGTTCGCCCTCTACTTGCTCGAAAGAGAAATTCACGTTATTTGGAAGGCGCATGGTGGGATGGCCGTTCAGATGGGCGTCGGGTATTCTCTCCCCTATGCCCCGTATTATCTTCTCTCTGAGAACACGGCAATGCTGGCTTGTGGACTCCTTCTCGGACTCCGCAATCTCAAGGGCGATGGCGGTTCCTACAATCCCCGGGATGTTCTCAGTGCCGGAGCGACGCTCGCGTTCCTGGCCGCCACCTAGCTGCTGTGACAGGAAGGGCGTGCCCCGCCGTACACAAAGGATACCGACACCCTTGGGGCCGTAGAATTTATGGGACGATAGGCTCAGCATGTCTACGCCCAGCGTGCTGAGGTTCAAGTCGAGGAACCCGGCGGCCTGGACCGCGTCGGTGTGGACAACTATGGTCCGTTCCATAGCCACAGCCTGCGCTTTCACAAGGGCGGCGATTTCCGAGATTGGTACAATGGTCCCTATCTCGTTGTTGGCATACATTATACTCACGAGGATAGTGCGGTCGGTAATCGCCCGGGCGATGTCGTCGGGGTCCACGAGTCCATAGCTGTCCACGGGGAGGTAGGTTACCTCGAAACCCATGTTTTCCAGGTACTGGCAGGTATGCAGAACCGCATGATGCTCTATAGCGGAGGTCACAATATGATTGCCGGTTCCCTGGAGTGCGGCGGCGACCCCCTTGATGGCGGCGTTGTCCGCCTCAGTCCCGCCGCTTGTGAAGACCACCTCACTCATTCGGCACCCCAGTATACGAGCCACCTTCTCCCTGGCATCATCAAGTACCCTCTTGGCCTCCTGACCGACGGTATGAACGCTGGATGGGTTCCCAAAATAATTGGAGAGGACGGGAAGCATCGCTTCTAGCACCTTGGGGTCAAGGGGAGTGGTGCCGGCATGGTCCATGTAGATAATCTCTTTGGTCAGCGCCATAAATTCCGCCTCGGTTCACCAGCTTCTAAATGACTTTGCCCGGAGCCTTAATTAGGGAGTGCAAGTTGTGGCAGGCCCACCAACCGTCAGTATGGTCAGATTGCCGGTCCCATCGCTTCTAAGTGCTATTGTAGCATAGGTAAACCGTATGTGAAACTGGGTGTTACCCACGGAAGAATCAGTTTGGCCTTGTCTGGACGGAGCGAGATTTTATTATTCTCTTTAAGGCGTCCTGAGATATAAAGCCAACGGGAGACCCGTTCGCTACGACCAGCGCATATCCAAAGTTGCCTCCCTCAATCATCTCCATTACGTTAGAGGCTGGCTCGTCAGGGCCGACCGTGATCATTTTGTCAAAGGGTATCATAATCGAGCTGACCAGGGTCTCCGGCCATTTGTGATGGGATACTTGACGGACTCTGTCCAGGGTGATAACTCCCTCGAGATGTCCTGCTCTGGTAAGTAGTATGACCTCTGGGGAACCGGGGGAGTGAGCGTAGTTTTCCATGATTTG
>JAGWBG010000241.1 GCA_021296015.1 Dehalococcoidia bacterium
CGTCAAGTGCAAGGCCAAGACCGCGTCCAAGGACATCGAGGCCGTCACCATGAAGAACGGACGCGCCGCCACCCGGTCTGTCTGCGTGGAGTGCGGCACCAAAAAGTTCCGCATCGGCGTCTTGCCCTGATCGGCTCGCTCATCCCACCGTCATGGCGCTGGACCTGGGCCTCACCACTCACCAGCTGCTGTCCACGCTGGACGGCGTGGTGTCGGACGCGCATACCCGCGGCCAGCGCCTGGACGATGCCGTCGACCGCGCTCTAGACATACCCGCCGACGAGGCCGCCTTCTGCACCGCCGCGGTGGGCCGTCGTCCCTACATCTCCGCCCGCACCGGCTCCGAGGACCTGCTGGGCACCCTGCCACCGCCGGAGGTTCCCCGGGATTGGGTCGTGCTATCCGTGGTGGGTACGCTCAGTCAGGGCGCTGACCCCGGGCGAAGTGGTGGCGATCGATGGCAAGACCTTGAGGAGTTGTCATGACCATGCCAACGGCCGAAACCTGCTGAGCATGGTAAGTGCGTGGGCTACGGAGCGCGGGATGGCACTGAGACAGACCCGCACCAAAGCCCACTCCAACGAGATCACGGCGCTACCGGAACTGCTCAAGGCGCTGGAACTGAAAGGATGCCCGGCAACGATAGATGACATGGGCTGCCAGAAGAATATCGCCCAGCAGGTGGTGCAGGGAGGACAGGCCTGCTTTTCCTGCTTCGACACCAACCGGTTCACTACCATGAGAAGCTGCGCCACAATGTCCTGCACCCGCATTCGGGGACACAAGGAAGACCAGGGGTACAGGAACACTGCTTGACCTCAGAAAACCTGCTCTTCACCTACGCGCATAGCTACACGTTCCTCAGTTTGGGGTCCAGCTTGTCCCGCAGCCAATCGCCGAACAGGTTCATGCAGAGCACCGTGATCAAGATGGCCAGGCCGGGGAAGAACGCCACCCACCAGGCGTTGATGATCAGCGTCCGACCATCAGCTACCATCAGGCCCCAGGCGGGTGTGGGCGGGGGTATGCCCGCCCCCAGGAAGCTGAGAGTGGACTCTAGGATGATGACGTGGCCTACCTCGAGGGTGGCCAGCACCACCACCGTATTTACCACGTTGGGAAGGATATGTCTGGCCATGATGCGTATGTTAGAAGCTCCCGACACCCGGGCCCGGTCCACGAAGTCCCGGTGCCTAATGGCCAAAGACTCCCCCCCCACCAGCCGGGCATAGCGGGCCCAGAGCAGTATAGCGATGACCGCTACTACCGTGGACAGGTGGGGTTTAAAAGCCGCCACCAGCACCAGGGCCAGCAGAATAGACGGGAAAGCAAGTTTGATGTCTACGATGCGCATGATAAAAGCATCTGTCTTGCCGCCGTAGTACCCGGCCATGAGCCCCAGAGCGGTACCAACCACTCCCCCAAGGGCAATAGCCAGGAGGGCCACTGTTAGGGAAATCCTGGCCCCATGAACCATCCGGCTGAAGTTGTCCCGACCCAGCTTGTCGGTCCCGAGAGGGAACTTCATCGACCCAGCCTCCCGGACCACTTCCCCCTGCACAATGTGCTCTCCGACCCAGAAGGGCGGCAGCAGCCGGTCATTCAGGTTTCCTATTTCGGGGTCGTGAAGTTCAATTTGGTTGGCGAAGACAGCGGGAAGTACCAGCACCAGTAGCAGGATAGCCAGAGGCACCACGGGATAGCGCCGAATCGAGGCCAGTCCCTGTGATACTGCTGACACTCCGGGGATTACGTCCCACGGACGTCCCCTGGGAATTGCTATTATTGCCATTTGGGAACTCCTTCCTCGCTAATAGATCCAGTGCTAGGTGTACCGTATACGGGGGTCAAGATTGGCGTATAGAATGTCCACCAGCAGGTTAATCACCAAGAAGACAAAGGCGAACATGAGAACCATCGCCTGAACTACCTGGTAGTCCCTAGACCGTAGGGCCTCTATGGTGAGTTGCCCCACTCCGGGCCAGGAGAAAACGGTCTCGATAACCACGGACCCGGTCATTATTACCGCACCGATGAGGCCGAAGTAGGTGAGGGGAACGATGAGGGCGGTGCGAAAGCTGTGCTTCCAGATCACCTTCCACTCTGGGATGCCCTTAATCCGGGCCAGTTTCACGTATTCGGTGTCTAGTACCTCCAGCATGGAAGAACGGCTCAGGCGCATCAACGCCGCTACGTTGTACCACCCCAAGGCGATCCCAGGGAGGATCATGTGGCTTATCCCGCCCCTCCCTGAGGTTGGCAACAAATCTAGATGGACCGCGAAAATCCACATGAGAACGATGCCCAGCCAGAAGGAAGGCAGCGACTGGCCCAGCAGAGCAATTATCTTGCCCACGGTGTCGATGGGAGTATCTTTTTTCACCGCCACAATGATCCCGATAGGCAGGGCGAGGGCGGCGCTTATCAGGACGGCAAAGCCTGCCAGTTGGACGGTGGCGGGCAACCGCTCCCATATCATATCCGAGACCTGTCCCCGGAATCTGAAGGATTCCCCGAAGTCTCCCCGGAGGACGTTGCCCATATACTTTATGTACTGTATATGTATGGGGCTGTCCAAGCCCCATCGTGCCTCGACCCGTGCTATGTCCACCGCAGTCGCCTCCTCGGGCAGGAGAACGTCCACAGGACTGCCCGTAACCCGCGCCAGGGCGAAAACCACGACACTGATAACCACCAGCGCGAGCACTGCTTGGGCCAGACGTTGGATGATATAGCGTTGCATCGCTGCCTCCGGCGTGATCTAATCCTACACGTGGTGGGTTAGGGGTCGAGTTGCCTCGCCCCTAACCGAGTAATGCACAGAGTCGCCTACTTGCGTACCGCCTTGGTGTACTCGTGCCCCTTGAGGGCTCCGAAATAGCTGTTGTTCACCTTGTAATCTACTACCACCTCCGGGTTCATGGCGTACTCGCCATAGAGATACACCATAGGGATAGTGCCGTAATCTTCATAGAGGATATCGCCTATCTCGGTCATGAGCTGACGGCGCTCCTCCACGTCGAAAAAGCGGTTGTACATCGCATCAGTCACCGGGTTCTCATACATGAACACAATGCCTTCCGCTTTAGGGCTCGTGAAGTAGACCGGGATATTGCGCCACCCTGGCCAGAACCCGGTGCGGTGGGTCCAGAGGGTGTTCTGCAACTCCCTTGCCCTGAAGGCGGACCGTATGGGAGCGAACTCGCCCACTTGCAACTCTACATTGAACCCTACGGCTTCCAGCATCTGGGCAGCGGCCAGACCCATGTCCGGCAGTTCTGGCACCCCGGCCAGGGGCCCAATCATAAATCTCACGCCCACTCCCGATGGTAAGCCGGCCTCCACCAGAAGACGCTTGGCTTCCTCCGGGTCATAGGGGTAAACTTTCCACTCCGGGTTGAAGGACTCGT
>JAGWBG010000242.1 GCA_021296015.1 Dehalococcoidia bacterium
TGAGATGAGCCATTAGGGCTATATCATTGTCTGCCATTTATGCCTCCTTTCACCTCATCGTTTGGTATATCGGTGAATCTTTTCCCGTTAGAAGAAGCGGAAGTCCGTCAAATCCAGGATGAGGCAGCCTTCCACCTAATTATTCTCTTCGGTAAGCCGAGCTTCTTCTTTCCTCATAAGGAGTCCTGCCCTTGGGATGCTCTACTCAGCTATCAGTTGGATGATGTGGAACTATCCTGCCGGTTCACCCCCTACATTACATGATGTGATTCTTATCTTAGAACGGTTAAACATTACAATAATACTTCTTCATCCGCTTGTCAACAGATTTAATTTGAGAAATATTTCACAATCGTCGGCCGTTACAGATATAAATATCGCTTGTTAAGTAATGCTTTCAGGCTGTATAATTACCCGACATGCTTACTGAGACGTTCAATGGATGCAGAAACAGTTAGCTTTCTTTAATAAGCGGAGGTGCAGTCAGAATGAAGTTCGATCTTATGGTCTTACCCAGCATACCGGCGACCCTTGAGGAGCGGGAGGCGTTGCGCCCTGTGGGGCGCAACAATGAGCGCTACCAGGAGATGATTAGCCAGATTCGTAAAATTGCGGTTATGGCCGATGACATGGGGATTGACGCCTTCTCCACCACCGAGCATCATCTGCACTCGGAGGGTTTCGAGGCGTCGGTGGCCCCTCTTCTCCTCTATACTGACCTGGCAGCCAGGACCAAGCGCATCAAGTTCGCTCCCCTGGGTCTGGTGCTGCCCTCCTGGGATCCCATCCGATGCGCCGAAGAGTTGGCTATTCTGGACCATCTGACCCAGGGGCGGCTAATTGCAGGGTTCGCGCGAGGGTATCAGGACCGATGGCTCAACGTCTTAGGGCAGCATTACCATGTAACCGGTGCTCCTATGGACGGCTCGGATATAGATAAGCATAATCGGAACGTCTTTGAGGAGGTCTTCACGATAATCAAGAAGGCCTGGACCGAGGAAACCATAGAGTATAAGGGCCAGTATTACAATATCCCGCAGCCCTACGAGGAGGGGATAAGGCGCTGGCCTGTCGCAGACTGGACCAAGCAGTACGGCGCTCCCGGCGAGCTCGACGAGGAGGGGGTTGTCCGCAGGGTGAGCGTTATCCCCAAACCCTATCAGCAGCCTCACCCACCGCTTAGGCAGCCTTTCTCTGTCAGTGAGGCCACCATTCGCTGGTGTGCCAGAGAGACCATTCTCCCCTGGATACTGATCTCTTACCCTGAGAATTTTACGAAGCTGTGCAAGGCCTACCAGGAGGAGGCGGCTACCGTTGGGCGAGAGCTACCGGTTGGGGGTAGCGTCGGCGCTGCCAGGGCAATCTCAATTGGGAAGACCTATGAGGAAGCCCGTGCCCTTGGCTTCAAGGGGACTGCACTGGGCTTTCACGCCTACTTTTAGAGGTTTGGCTTCCTGGAAGCCTTCCGAAACCCGGGAGAGGATGCCCCGGCACCTCTTACGATGGATACCGCAGAAGAGGTGTACCAGCGCATGATTGAACATGACTATGCCTTCTGCGGCACCGTGGACGATATTAAACGGAAATTGGAGTCTATCTCCAAGGTCTATGGTGCGGGGGAGTTGGAATGGTTTAACTGGTCCTTCCCCCAGGGTTTCGTGACCTGGGATGAGGCCGAGTGGCAGCTTGAGACCTTTGCTACCAAGATACTGCCAGAATTCAAAGAGTAAATGCACTTTTGTGCGGAAAGCTCGGCGCGGGGCTACGGAGGTCGCTTGATGAAACCTTCGTGCCCCGCGTGTGTATTTCTTATGCCTCTCCCCGGGTGGCTCCTGCTTACAGGGAACTAGCCTCTGTCAGATGAATCCTGGTGCCGTGGGTGGAGTCCGTATCGAAGAATATGAGGCGGTAACCCATGATGTTGACGAAGGGTCCATCCGTAGCGAATTTATACCCTTTAGACTTGTACTCCGCCACGGCTTTGTCTAGGTCGTCCACAACATAGCCCACGTGGTCGAGCAGGTGGCCACCATTGGCGGGAAACCCGCTTTTGTCCGGCGGCTCGATGAGTTCGACCTCCACGTCGCCTATCTGAATAAAACCGAGCCTGCCCGCGGCTGCCGTCCCTCCACCGGTATGCTTCCCGTCGAAGGGCTTTACATACCAGGCAATGGCCGATTCAAGGTCCTCCACCAGATATCCTGCGTGCTGAATCTTGCTGAACATATCACCCTCCCCGCCGGCTCGCCTTGAAGAAACGCCCGGCGAAGTTCAAGAATGTAGCTGATTGGGGTATCATATCATAGTCCGGACCAACGTGTTTGGGAAGTCTGCCCACCTCTGGACAACGGGAGTGTCATGGGAGAAACTATCATGTTGTGGGCATCGTTAGCTGCCGTAGCGAAGGGAGGTGAGCAATGATTTTGGGAGCGATCACAAATTCATGGGGAGAGCAAATCCACGGCATAGACCTGGCTCGATTGGTAGAAAGGGTTCGGAGGCGTGGAGCGTCTCATGTTGAGCTGCGCCAGACCTATCTGGGGCAGTATGAAGAGGGGGCCGGGGATGACTGGAGGCCTGTGGTGGACAAGATGGCGCGCTTGTTCAGGACCTTCCCCGGGCTAACGTTCAACCTGGCAATCGCCTATCCTTGCCTTACGACCGAGCCTGACCCATCGTCACCCCGGTTTCAGGCGTCCCTTGAGGCTGCCAAAGCGGTGTGTCCTCTGGCTCCCCGACTGAGGATTGTAGATACTGCTAGATTTGATGGTCGTTGTGAAAGCCCGGGGGATATTCCTCCCACGGCACTGGGGGTTGCCGACCTGGCCAGAGAGAGCGCCCGGCAGGGAGTGTATCTCTTCATGGAAAATGCGGGACAACCTATTCGAAGCATGGCGTTGGTGGTTCAAGTCGCCCGCAGGATGCGGAGCTCAGAGGAGGCCCCTTTCCTGGGACTTTGCGTTGACCCCATCAACAGCATACGAGTTGAGCTGGATAGCGACCCCAT
>JAGWBG010000243.1 GCA_021296015.1 Dehalococcoidia bacterium
GCAGCTTATTGTTCCCACCAGGGAGTACCAGTTGGCCTGATACGATGAACGGAGTGCCCATATCTTGTCAAAGGCGGTACAGAGATGAGCACGAGCACTCAGGGTACACTAGAATACAGCCACACAGTTGGCTTCTACGGGCTAATCGGCAGGGGGTTCAACAACCCCGTTGACTTGGCCTTCGACCGCGACGGGGTCTTGTATGTGTTGAACCGGGCCGGCGCGGATACGGAAGTGCGGATGTACTACAAACGGGTCACGGTCTGCACAGTAGACCAGGTCTTCCTCAGTGAGTTCAGCAGCGGAGGCACCGGAGACGGCCAGATTATGTGGCCTTCTTCAATCGCTATAGACAGGGACGGGAACGTTTATATATCCGATGAAGCCCTTCAACGAATCTCCATTTTCGACAAGAAGGGGACGTTCCTTGGCAAGTGGGGTACTAAGGGTACGGGAGCCGGTGAGTTTGACCGCCCCGCCGGCCTCGTCTTCGACAAGGATGACAACCTTCTGCTGGTTGACGGCCTGAACAACCGTATCCAGCGATTCACCAAGGACGGACGCCATCTGGGCTCATGGGGCCGTGCTGGCACAGGAGACGGCGAGTTTAACACACCCTGGGGCATTGCAGTTGACCTGACAGGTAACGTGTACGTGGCAGACTGGCGCAACGACCGTATCCAGAAATTCGACGAGGATGGGCACCATCTTGGCAGCTTCGGTACATCGGGCCAGGGCGACGGAGAGCTCCGCCGGCCGTCAGGGGTAGCCGTTGACCAGGAGGGTAATATCTTCGTTGCCGACTGGGGAAACGAGCGCGTTCAGATGCTTGGCCCCGACGGCAGCTTTCGTGCCAGGTATCGGGGGGAATCCGGGCTTTCCAAGTGGTCCGAGGAATATTACGTTCCTAACAGAGATGAGTTTGAGGAAAGGGAGAAGGCGGACTTGGAACCTGAGCTAGACCTGTTCCCTCCCTCGACTAGCCTGGGGCAAATGGACGATTACCTGCGAGATGAGTCGGCCAGCATAGAGAAACTGTTCTGGGGGCCAGTTGCCGTCAAAGTGGATAGTCAGGGCAGGCTCTACGTCGTAGAGACTTGCCGCCACCGCATCCAGGTCTATAGCAAAGGGCACTAGATGTTACGCAGCCAGATGTGGCGGCCTACATATCCAGAACGATAGTGGACCACCCGAAGTCCCGCGCACCGTAGGGTTCGCCATTATAGGGGTTGTAATACTCCCTGAATCCGCCGCTCTCAATCAGCCGATGGCTCGCTCCCACGATGTGGTCGGCAAGTTCATGGTAGCCATGTCGCCTCAGGGCGTGGCTCAGGAACCAGTTGGTGTTCATCCAGGTGGGTCCGCGCCAGATGAAGCCGCGGGGGTTCCCCGGCATGAACTTTGGCTCCGACGCCGATACCGATGGCAGAGGGTAGGGCAGCCAGAAGTGGTCCGGGGAGGTAAGCAGCCCCTCCACGAGCCGGCGGACGAGCTCTCCGGGTAAGTCCTCCAGTATCAGGGGCATCAACGAGCTGATGGTTATGACCTTGACCGGTCGCTCAGCAACCCCTGACAGGTCAAAGAAGGCGCCGGCCTCCTCGTCCCAGCACTTGCTTATCAGAGCATCACGAGACCTATCCGCCTCTTTCGCGAACTCGCTGCCGTCCTCCCCAACACTCGCCATAAGCCTGACCAGAGACCGCAGACCAAAGACGTATATCGAGTTGACCAGCACGTCCTCAACGTTAAACAGGTCGGCCTGAAGTATTCTCCTGTCGTCGCCCCGAATCGGCTCATAGGCCTGGTACAGTTTCTTCAGTTCCCTTATAAACCCCTGATTGGTAAGCTCCTCCAGATGGAGGGCATCATCGTACTTGGGTGAGCAGTCTATACCCGACTCCTCGGGCTGAAGAATCGCTATGAGACCATCGTCATCCGGGTCGCGGTTCTCCCTGAGCCACCGATAGTAGGCTTTCAGGGTCGGGACGGCGTTGCGCAGGAAGCCTTCGTCCCCTGTGGCCTGGTACACCCGCTCCACCGCATACGCTATGATAGGCGGCTGCATGGTGGAGCTATAGTAGGGGGACGTGCGGCCCACCAGGTTGTGGCTCAGAAAATCATCCCGTTTCTCCAGTTCCCAGAAAATCATGTGAGGGATGAAGCCCGAAGGCAAGGCCGCGCTCAAAAGTGTAGCAAGCTCCGCCTTGGCCAGCTCTTTATCAAGATGGATAAGGGCCATGGAGTGAAAACAGGAGTCCCAAAACCATTGGAAAGGGTAGCTCCGCAGGGCGGGACACACGAAGGCATACTCCTTCCCATTCCAGTCAGCCCTGCCCTGTCGAAGATTGCCCAAGAGAATTCTGCGTGCTCCAGACTCCAAGGCCTCTCTATCCATACCTTTCTCCTCCGAGAACCTCAAGCTACTGATCAGGCCGAATCATATAGCTCGAGGTAGCGTTGGGCCACTACGGGCCAAGTGAACTCGGATAGTGCGTACTCCCTTCCGTCATTGCCGAGGTCCCTTCGCCGGTCTTCATCGTTGACCAGACTCACGAGCGCATCAGTCGCTGCCTCCTCTTGGAAAGCCGGGATCACCACGGAACCCCTGGTTAGAAGCTCCCGGTTAGCGCCCACGTCGTGGGTGAGCACTGGAAGGCCGCAGGCCATCGCCTCGAAGTACACCAGCCCAAATGCCTCATACCTGGAAAACAGAGCGAAGACATCGCTCCTGACATACCACCTCTGCAAATCCTCATCGTCGAGCTCACCGGTGATGATTACCTCATCCTCCAGACCCCAGTCCTTAACGACACGCCGTATCTCGGCCTCTCCTCCTTCGTCTCTGCCGACAAGCACGAGACGAGCAGGACGCTGAAAACGTGGCCGGGCCTGCCGGTAGACGTTCAGCAACCACAACTGCCCCTTATGGCCACCCAACCGCCCCACACAGAGGATATACACTATACGCTCCGCCTCCATTGGGTGCCTA
>JAGWBG010000244.1 GCA_021296015.1 Dehalococcoidia bacterium
CCGGACGGCCTGCAAGCCATATTCGGAACCCCCGACCTGGGAGTCAGGGAAAGCCGGGTGGGATTTGTGTTGACAACCACCGATGATCTGGTACGGGCGTCGTCAGCCACCGTCTCATCCTACTTCCACACTAGCGATGGCTCCGAAAGGGTCCCCAAAGAGACGACTGCCGCAGTGTTTCGACCCTGGCCCTACGGTGGTCGGGGATTCTACACCACCCGGCTAACCTTTGATACGCCGGGAAATTGGAGCATAGAGATAAGCATCCGGGACGATGGAGGACAGGATAGACGGACGGACCTGGCTTTCGAGGTTAAGGAAACCCCGTTGGCCGTAGCGGTAGGGTCGCCGGCGGTAGCGAGCCGGAACAAGACTCTTGATAGCGTTGGGAGCATCAGCCAGCTTACCACCGGGTCCCTGCAAGACCCTGACCTTTATCAGACCACCATCTCCGATGCAATTGCAAGTGGGTTGCCAACTGTAGTGGTCATGGCGAGCCCCGCTTTCTGCATCAACGCCGTCTGTGGCCCACAGGTCGAGGTGTTAAAAGAACTGAAGGATAAATACAAGGGCCAGGCCAACTTCATCCACGTGGACTTTTACGACAACCCTGACGAGATACAGGGGGACCTCACCCGAGCGCGCGTCTCACCTACGGTCCTGGAGTGGGGATTGTCCAGTGCGGAATGGACATTCGTAATTGATAGGCAAGGCATCGTATCCGACAGATTCGAGTCTTTTGCCACGTTTGATGAGTTGGAGCAAGCGCTTCAAGGGGTGAGTTGACAGGCCTCCGATTCCCGGCTTACGGCCCGCAGGGTCTTTCGACTCTCCAATATCGCGGGTAATTTTCGTCACTCCCGCGAAAGCGGGAGTCCAGTATGCGCCGGGATGTGGAATCCCGTTTTCACGGGAATGACAGGTGAGGTGAATCCTTGGAACCTGAAAGACCCTGTTACGGCCCGTCTAGGTACTCTTCGCTGCGCTTGATACTGTAGGGTCTACCCTGGTCTTCCTGAAGGGACCCGGAGCCAAAGAGCAGGCTCTCCACCGCTGCCCTGGCGGTATCAAGGGAGGTAAAGCATGGTATGCGCCGTTCTGCCGCTGCCCGGCGTATGTAGAACCCGTCCCTGAGCACGGAAGTCGCTTGGGACACCGTGTTCACCACCCCGTTGACGCGGCCCTCGTTAATCACGTCCACCACATTGGGATGGCCCTCGCTCAGCCTCTTCGTAATCACGGTCACCGGCGCGTTCATGGCGCTTATCATGGCCGCCGTGCCCTCGGTGGCATAGAGCTTGATTCCCGCCTGAAGTAGCTCTCTTATCAGCGTGGTGGACTCGGCCTTGTCCTTGTCGGCTATGCTCAGCAGTACAACGCTCTCAGGCTTGATGGTAAGGTCGGAGGCGGTCAGGGCTTTGGAAACGGCCGAGGGGAAATCGTGGTCTACACCCATGACCTCTCCCGTGGACTTCATTTCCGGCCCCATGTACCAGTCAACGCCGGTGAGCTTGGACATGGAGAATACGGGGGCCTTTATGGCCACTATTTTTTGTCTCTTCCACAAGCCGCCACTGTGCCCCAGGTCTTTCAAAGTTCTACCCAACATAACCCGGGTAGCCAGATTGACTACGGGGAGGCCCGTTACCTTGGATATGAAGGGTATCGTGCGGCTGGCCCGGGGGTTGACCTCAAGGACATATACGGATGTATCGGGGGAATCCTCCCGGGGGAACAGGGGACTCCTGTAAGGTGCCCCTCCCAGGATAACGAACTGCACGTTTATTAGCCCGCTCACATTGAGTGCCAGACCAATGCGAGTCGTGTAATCCACTATGGTGTCCACCTCTTCCGGGGTGAGGTTGAGACCGGGGTAGACGGCCATAGAGTCGCCACTATGCACCCCTGCCCGCTCGATGTGCTCCATTACGCCGGGTATAAGCACCTCGTGGCCGTCGCAAATGGCGTCCACCTCACACTCCCTGCCCTCCATGTACTTGTCTATGAGCACGGGCCTTCCCTGTCCCGCCTCGGTGGCCACGGTCAGGTATCGTATAATCTCGGTGGCATTCTGTACTATCTCCATGGCCCTGCCACCGAGCACGTAGCTGGGACGTACCACCACGGGGTAGCCGATGTCCTGGGCCACCCTTAGCGCCTCCTCGACCGAGGTTACGGCGGCACCCGGGGGTTGAGGTATGCCCAGACGGGCGAGGAACTCCTCGAACTTGTGGCGGTCAGAGGCGATGTCTATGGCCTCTGCTCCGGAACCCAGCAATGGCAGGCCGGCCTGGGCCAGGCTTTGAGAGAGGTTTATCGCCGTCTGGCCGCCGAATTGCACCACGGATGGAGGGGGGCCGTCGCCGTCGTCCTCGGTCTCGTTCTCTATCACGTCCCGCAAGCTTTCTTCGTCCATAGGCTCGAAATACAGGCGGTGACTGGTATCGAAGTCGGTGGAGACCGTTTCCGGGTTGGAGTTGACCATTATGCTTTTGACACCCTCTTCCTGAAGCGCCCAAGCAGCATGGACGCTACAGTAGTCGAACTCGATGCCCTGGCCTATTCTTATGGGGCCACTGCCCACGACAACGGCTTTATGCCCCTTCAAGGCCGGAGCCTCGTTTTCCTGCTCGTAGGTGCTGTAATAGTAGGGCGTCGCCGCCTCGAACTCGGCGGCACAAGTATCTACCATCTTGTAGACTGGACGTATATCCCACGATTGCCGTAGAGACCTCACCTGCTCTGGGAGCATGTCCGAGAGGGTCCCTACCTGATCGTCGGAGAAGCCCAACCTCTTTGCCCTACGCAACAGACTTGGGGTCAGGGTTTCTCCCAGCAGGTGTGCTTCCATCTCTACAATCCGTTGCAAGGCATGGATAAACCAGGGGTCCACTAAGGTATGGCCGGAGAGGGTCTCCGGTGTCACTCCACGCCTCAGACCATACATGATTGTCCATAGTCGAATATCGCTTGGGAGGGTTGGCTCAGAAGAGAATCATCCCGTCTCCAGTCAGGGTCTTCCCACATTAGAGAGCGCCCGGCCATCTCCAGAGAGCGGACTGCTTTCTGGAGAGCGGCCTCGAAGCACCGTTCAATGGCCATAACCTCGCCGGTAGCCTTCATCTGAGTTGTAATACCCCTGTCGCCCGCGGGAAACTTGTCGAAGGGCCATCGCGGTATCTTCACTACACAGTAGTCCAGGGCAGGCTCAAAGGCTGCAAGGGTCTTTTGGGTAACCACGTTGGGTATCTCGTCTAGCCGCTTGCCCACTGCTATCTTGGAGGCCACACGGGCGATGGGGTATCCGGTGGCCTTGCTCGCCAGAGCTGAGCTACGGCTTACCCTGGGGTTTACCTCGATGACGTAGTAGGGGGCGTTCGGCTCCCAGTTGGAGCCGATGGCCTTGTCCACCACAGGGTGCGGAGGCAGGGCGAACTGAACGTTGCAGCCACCCTCTATGCCCAGGGCGCGTATTATCCTCAGGCTGGCGGAGCGGAGCATCTGGTACTCTTTATCGGTGAGGGTCTGGCTGGGGGCTACCGTGATACTGTCTCCGGTGTGGACGCCCATGGGGTCCAGGTTCTCCATGTTGCACACGGTGATGCAGTTGTCGGAGCTGTCTCGCATCACCTCGTACTCAATCTCTTTCCAGCCCTCCAGCGAGCGTTCGAGGAGCACCTGGTGAATGGGGCTGGCGGATAGCCCACCGCTGACTATCGCCTCGAATTCCTTCGTTGTGCGTACCAGCCCGCCCCCGGTGCCTCCCAGGGTGTATGCCGGTCGCACCGCCAGGGGTAGCCCCATCTCTTGGGCCATTTTGCGGGCCTCATCCATCGAAGAGACGGTGATGCTTGGCGGCGCAGGCTCTCCCATATCAGCCAGCAGCTTGCTGAAAAGCTCCCTGTCTTCGGCGCTGCGAATGGTCTCCAGGGGAGTTCCCAGAAGCCGGACGCTGTATTTGTCGAGGAGTCCCGCATCGGCTATGGCTACCGCCAGGTTCAGGCCGGTCTGACCGCCCAAGGTTGGTAGAATCCCGTCGGGGCGCTCCCGGGCGATAATCCGGTCCATCACTTCAACTGTTAGAGGCTCGATATAGACTACGTCGGCTATGCCACGGTCCGTCATGATGGTGGCGGGATTGGAATTTGCCAGGACGGTGGTGATACCCTCCTCGCGGAGGGCCTTGCAGGCTTGAGTCCCGGCGTAGTCGAACTCCGCAGCCTGGCCGATTACAATTGGCCCTGACCCAATTACCAGGACTTTACTGGCTCCGGTTCCCATCCTATCCCCCGCTTGCAGAGACCTTTGCGCAACTTTCGTCATTCCGGCTTCCCCCCTCCCCTTGCGTGGGAGGACCGAGGTGGGGGTATCACCCCCATCCCAACCTTCCCCCGTCAAGGGGAGAGGGAGTTGTGCAAGGGTCTCCTTGTATATCCGGGGTGAGCGTCATGCAATCGCCCGTAGGGATTTCATCGGATTGGCATGTACCCCGGCAAATCAATTATGCTCCGGTCTTGAAAGGTGTTGAGGAGATGATAGACAAAACCGGAGAAGAATTTCCCGTCTTCGTCAAAGCCACTGGTGTCCTCACCCTTCCATTGGTCTCTCGGTGGTATCTTGAGGTTGGTATGGCCGTCGTCCAGCCCTTCCAGCTCAATGGACCCTATCGTAAATTCGGGATTGAAGAAGCTGGACCTGTCTTGAAGCTTCACCAGAAGCTTCCAGTTAGACCCCATTACACCCTTGGAAGAGCCTATCGAATAGGTGTAGCCGTCGTAAGTGAAATCGCTCATCGTGTTGTCCAACAAGGACGTGACTTCCGTGATATCCCCCCTCAGCTCCAGCTCCTACCCCGAATCCATAATTAGGGCTCCCCAAGAGATATAAGACCT
>JAGWBG010000245.1 GCA_021296015.1 Dehalococcoidia bacterium
CTGCCTTTGAGTTCGGGAGAGGGTTTTTGTGGGAGCCAAGCTGGCTAGCATGGGTGATTGAGCACTCGAAAGGCCTCGCTATCTTCATCAATTGGGTCTACATACTTAACTTCTGGGCTATCATCGTAGTTACGGCCATCATAATATACATCCTAGATAGGCATAAATACTTCTATTACCGAAACATGATTCTGCTCAGCCTTATTATAGCCTTAATGGTCTTCATGTTGTTCCCTCTGGCTCCACCAAGAGCTATGCCAGAGCACGGCTTCATTGACACTATCCAACAATTCGGTCCCAGTTGGTACGGCAGCCGCGAAATGTCCGTCTACTACAACGCCTATGCTGCCATGCCAAGCTTGCACTTTAGTTGGACTGTTCTGTTCGGTATCCTCTTCTTCCGGATGAAGCATCCCTGGCTCAAGCCATTGGGAGTCATCTACCCCGGCATGACCTTCCTTGCCATAGTCATCACCGGAAACCACTACATACTCGATGCCATAGGCGGGGCGGCGGTCGCCACGATCTCCGCACTTGTCTACTATGCTATCGTGCGGCTGGACCCTCAACGCACACTGCTCATATCTACGGCTAAAGTGCACCTAGTCCGTGCGGGCGCTTATCTCAGCGGTGCCTTTGCTAGTTGGAAGTCGCATACCCAGGCAAGCTTTGAGGCCAAGAGGTCCCGGTTAAGGTCCGAGCACTACGCGTTTTGGAGGCGCAGCAAGAGATTACATCTGAAATACCATCTGTAATCTCAATGTCCTACGTCGTCACCCGGCAGCCTTCTACGCGCCCATCGGCAGACAGGTCCCCGGCGTCACCAATCCGCCAACCGGACCGAGGCGAATACAGCCCTAACCCCTCCAATACAAGAAGCCTCCGTGTCCCGTTACTCTGAAAACAACAACCTGGTAATCCTTGTCGTGAGGAAAACCGAGGATAGTCAATGATCATGGACCAGGAACGAGTTCACCGATATGCGAGCCGGAGTAGCCGCTACCGCGCCGGCGCTTCAAGGGAGATACGAGAAGGCAACTGGGAGCGAGCAGAAGAATTGCTGTGGGGCAGTTTGGTAGGAGCGGTCAAGGCCGTTGCCATAAGCCGCGGCGTGGAGTTGGAAGACGACGAGGACGCGAAGAGATACCTCGCTATCCTGGCCGGTGAGAAGAGAAACAGGCGGCTTGGAAACGCTTTTGACCAACTTGCAAGCTATTCCGACATCCTCTACAGGATTCAGGATTCGACTCTCGGCCCAGACAGATTGTATAATCTCGTGGAGCGAGTAAGCTACGTAGTAGAGAACCTGTGGGAAATGCTGCCGCCCGATGAAGGAGGCCAACAGGTTTGACATACCTACCTTCGGCAGGAAAGTTAGTAGCGGAGACGGACGGTCATGGCTGAAGGCGAGGCCTACGGGGTAGATACTCTTGGCACCGTGGCTATACAGACCCACGGCTGTAAACTGAACCAGGCGGACAGCGCGGCCATAGCTCGCCGATTTATTCAGGCTGGCTACAGAGTGGTAGGGCCATCCGAGCCGGCGGACATCTACGTGGTCAACACTTGCACGGTCACCCATACGGCGGACAGTAAGGCCCGCCAAGCCTTGCGGGCAACCCGCCACAAGAACCCTTCAGCCTTGGTGGTAGCTACCGGATGCTATGCCCAGCATGACCCGGAAGGGCTTGCACGAGTGAAGGGAGTTGACCTTGTAGTAGACAATTCCAAGAAGGACAGGTTGGTAGAGATGGTACTGGCAGCGCGTGGAGACCAACCTGTACCATGCGCCACCGGCAATGAATCACCACTCCTCCCCATGGGCCTGGGACTTGGCCGCACCAGGGCTATGGTGAAAATACAGGAAGGCTGCGACCAGGTATGTGCCTATTGCATCGTTCCCAAGGTACGTGGCCGGGAACGCAGTATTCCACCCGAAACACTCAGAAGCCAGATTAACCAATACGTTAGAGAAGGCTACAAAGAAGTGGTCCTCACAGGCACTCAGCTTGGGTCATACGGATTCGATCTTGACGGCTTAAATCTAAGTGGCCTTCTGGAATACCTGCTACGGGAAACCTGTGTAGAGAGACTGCGTGTATCGTCCCTCCAACCGCAAGAAATCACGGAGAAGCTTCTCCGGCTATGGGCCGACCCCCGCCTTTGCCCTCACTTCCATATACCGTTGCAGAGCGGCAGTGACTACGTGCTCAAACGGATGCGCCGCCGCTATACCGTATCCCAATACGGAGACGCTGTGGACAGAGTGAGACAAAGTGTAGAGGGTGTGTCAATAACCGCAGACGTGATTGTGGGGTTTCCTGGAGAGGACGAAGGCCATTTCCAAAAAAGTCTACAGACAGTGCGGAGTATGGACTTCGCGTCTATGCACGTATTCCCCTACTCAATACGTCCCGGCACCAGCGCAGCATTTATGGGTCCACAGGTTGATGAAAGCCTGAAGAGGGAGCGCATGGGTGAGATGCTAGCCGTGGCAAGGGCGCAAAGCTCGGCGTTCCGCCAAAGCTCACTGGGGACTATCAGGCACGTTCTCTGGGAGATGGAAGAGGTACGGGGAGGAAAGCTGCACTACGTCGGGCTGACCGACAATTATCTTCGGCTCTACACCGAGAGCGACGGGTCACTTCTTAATCGGATAACCCCTGCCCGGCTGTTGTCAGAGGTTGATGAGGGCCTTTGGGTCGAAGCCTTGTGAGTGAAGTGTAAGGACGGCAAGTTGGCGCCAACCTGCTGCACGCGAATGGCTGACGCCAACTTGCCGTTGTCGTGTAACCAATCCAAATCTCGCCAGCGGAGTCACCTACAGTTCTACCGGCCTGAGATAAGGGTGGCCGTTTCTTCTATCGAGATAACCTGCAGTCTGGTCATAGCTGTGTGCGAATATGAGTAGCCAGCCTTCCTTTTCCGCCTTACGCCGAATTTCCCGCTTCATT
>JAGWBG010000246.1 GCA_021296015.1 Dehalococcoidia bacterium
CAGAGAGCCAAGATTGTCCTTCTGGGGAACATCCTGCCCATTTGGGATGACCCCCTCTGGCTGGTGGAGCAACTCTCCATGATAGACATGATTTCCCGTGGAAGGCTGGTCTCCGGATGGGTGCGAGGGACTGGCCGGGAGAGCGTATCACACAACTCCCCCCCACCCTATAACAGGGAGCGGTTCCAGGAGGCCCATGAGTTCATAGTAAAGGCATGGACGACGCCCGGTCCCTTCAGATGGGAGGGAAAACACTTCCAGTACCGCCACGTGAACCCCTGGGCAAGGCCCTATCAGAAGCCCCATCCACCAATCTGGTTGCCGGGTGTTGTCAGCCGTGACTCCCTGATGTGGGCAGCCCAGAAGCGTATCCCCTACATAATGCTGGCTACCGAACTGGACCCCACCAGACAGGCTTTCCAGCTCTACCACGATACCGCAGCCGAGATGGGCTATGAGTCCGGCCCCCAGAATATCGGGTATCTGTGGAAGGTACACGTGGATGAGACGGAGGAGCTGGCCGAAGAGACGGGCAGGAAGTTTGTCCAAGGCCCCAGCAATCCCTTCCTGGCCGGCAACGAGGGAACGGTGAACCCGGCGCTGGTGAACCTGCCTGGGCTCACGTCCCGGAAAAGGGTCCTGCCTACCCAGGAGGTGGCGACACAGGCACGGGGGGGAGTGGGGAACGTGCTGAGCCGACCCTATGAGAAACAGATTGAAGATTACACCATCATCTCGGGGACACCCAAGACCGTCATCCCCAAAATCCGCCACGTACTGGAATACCTGCGACCCGGCAGCATCTTCTTCTGGGACGGCGACGGCGCCATGACCCACGACGATGCGATGCGCAGCCTCAGACTCATGGGCGAGGAGGTCATCCCCGCCGTGCGGGAGATGGGCAAGGAACTGGGACTGCCCGGTCCCTTCGAAGTAGACCCGGCCACTGGTGATCCCATAGAGGCAGCCGCTCCCTCAACCGATGGCGAGTCGCCCGAATAATAAGGGCGGAAGCGTGCAATGGCATCACTGAGCAATGGCGGCCTTAACGCCGACGTGATAGTCATTGGGGGAGGCCCAGGCGGCAGCACCGCCTCAACAATGCTGGCCCGCAAGGGCCTCCGGGTGCTTTTGCTGGAGCGGGACCGTTTCCCGCGAGACCATGTTGGCGAGTCACTGCTTCCGGCCAGCATCCCCGTTCTGGGGGAGCTTGGAGTCCTGCCCGCCATTCAGGAGGCGGGTTTCCTGCCCAAGTGGGGTGCCACCATGGTATGGGGAAGGGAAAGCGCTCCCTGGAGCTGGTACTTCAAGGAGACGAACCGGAACTACCCCCACTCCTACCAGGTCTGGCGACCGACCTTTGACCATCTTCTCCTGGAGAACAGCCGTGCAAACGGGGTTACCGTATGCGAGGGATGCCATGTTGTCGGTGTCCTCTTCGAAGACGGCAAGGCGACTGGCGTTCAATACTCGACGGAGGATGCGAGCTGCCTAATCGCCCGCGCCGATTTCATTGTGGACGCCAGTGGGCAGAGCGGACTCCTGGGACGACAGCTTAGGCTGCGACGCTGGGACCCCTACTTCAGGAACTTGGCGGTCTACGGGTATTTCACCGGCGCTCGGCGTCTGCTCCCGCCCGACGAGACGAACATCTTTATCGAGTCCTATCCCCACGGGTGGTTCTGGAATATACCATTGCACACAGGATGGGCGAGCGTGGGCGCAGTTGTAGACAGTCATGCGGCCCAGGACGAGGTCCGTCGCAGGGGTCTTCATGGCTTCCTCGTGGACCAGATTGCCCAAGCACCAAATATCACCCACATGCTTCGAGAATCGGACATGGTCTCAGGCCCCTTCATAGTCAAGGACTGGTCCTACGCCTCGGAACAGGTCGTCGGCGATGGCTACATCCTTGTGGGGGACGCGGCCTGCTTCGTTGACCCTCTTTTCTCATCGGGGGTCCATCTCGCCCTTATGTCAGGGGTTATGGCCGCAGCCTATGTGACTTCGGCTCTGAAGGACACGAGTATGCGGGAAGCCGCAGGGCAGGTGTATAGAGAGCTATACTACAAGGAGTACGGTCATTTCCGCGAGATGGCAAGGCTATTTTACTCCAGCAACCGCACCTCCGATTCCTACTTCTGGGAGGCAAGGCGCATCCTTGAGGCGGATGACCTCTCGCCACGACATGCCTTCATACAGGCCGTGGCAGGGCAGCCACCCCGGGGATACGAGCGTGTGGTGCTTGACCGCGGTGAGGCACCGGGGGAGTACCTCGCCAGCGTCCGCACGGTTGAAAGGGAGCGAGCGGGACGCCGTGGGCGACTGGAGGCGAGCAAACTACGGTCCGATGGTATACTGCCGTCACTACATGGCGTGGTTCCCATCCTTGCGCCGGGCGTCGGGGTAGAGCGGAAGCCTGTAATCGCCGATGGCGAGTTCGAGTGGGGGCATGTCCTCACCACGCCTGGCAGGCCGGAAGGGATACCGTGCAGCGGCCTGGTCGCAAAGATAGTATCCCTCATAGATGGACGCACACCGGCCTCTGATATACTTACCGCTCTGCGTGGGGACGGGCAACAGGGTGGGGGCGCTCAGCTAGACCAGAGCGTTATGGCTACCCTCCAGATACTCTACGTTGACGGGACCATCGAGGACTTGCAGGGCCTGTGATCATTTGAAATACAGCCCTATTACTGCCCCGACCACGGTCACCCAGGAGGCCCCAATCAGGACATATGTGTTGTTTAAGCGGCTGTTCATCTCGGTGCGCAGGGCATTGATGGACTGGTTCAAGTCGTCCAGCCGCCTGTCTACTTGCTCGTAGGCCCCTTCCAGCCGGCTTATCCGTTCTTCTAGTGCCATTAGTTATTTCCCCATGCCTGGCTTTATAGTCGATTTTGCCACAACGTCTCGCCCCCGTCAGACTTCGCTGGTGGTCTCAGTTTAGT
>JAGWBG010000247.1:0-599 GCA_021296015.1 Dehalococcoidia bacterium
GTGCCTTTCTGGGGTCTCTTCTTAACATAAAACCTCTGCTCATGATTAAGGACGGGGAGGCACATCCGTTGGAGCGTGCCCGTACCAGGGAGCGGGGTCTGCGTCGGCTGGTGGAGATTGTAAGGGGTTCTGCTCCGTTAAAGTCCCTTTCTATCATATACAGCACTACGCCAGACGAGGCGGAATCCCTCAAGGAGCGGCTCAAAGACCTGGTCCCCGACGACCAGATTGTCATGTCCAGGTTCGGCCCCGTGGTCGGCACCTACATTGGCCCAGGAGCATTGGGTGTAGGGCTGACGTCATCCTCCTAGCAGGCTTTCCCTCCTTCATGGTACACTTGCCTTGAGATGACTTCCAGAGATGCCTCCGTCCGGCTTCAACTAGAGTCCTTCCGTAAGATACTCAATCTGGAAGCGAGCAAGGGATTCAAAGATACTGCCGTGGTGGGCGGCTTGGACCGCTTCCTGGAGCAGGACTCATCGGGATTCACAGCCATAGCGGGCTATGATGACCTGAGCGTACCCTACCACGACCTTGCCCCATCCCAACCGCCGGAATGGGTGCACAACTGGCTTGCCAGGCTTGATGCTATTGAGTCG
>JAGWBG010000247.1:610-3490 GCA_021296015.1 Dehalococcoidia bacterium
GGTGAATCCCCCGCCGGTCCGATTCCCTCGGGCCGTGAGAAGGAAGACAGCTCCCCTCCGTTGAAAGGCCCGCCCCTGAAACCAACTCCCATCCCCAGAGGCGTTAGTCTTGATTCCCCCGTTGATCGGCTGCGAGGCGTGGACGCGAAGTTATCGGGCAAATTGCTCAAGCTGGACGTAGCCACCATCAGAGACCTCCTTTATCTCCTCCCCAGGCGTCACAATGATTTCTCCAATTTCGCCAGCATCTCCGAGCTTGTGGTGGGAGAGGAACAGACCATCGTCGCCACCGTTTGGGAGGCCAGGGAAAAGACATTGGGGCAGAAAGGCAGGCTGAAGGCCACCGAGGCGGTGGTGAGCGACGAGACCGGCAATATAAGGGTGGTCTGGATTGGACAACCCTACGTTGCCAGGGTACTGAAGCCCAATTCCAGGGTGGCTCTCAGCGGCAAGGTGGAGGCTTACAGAGGACAATTGCAGTTCCAGTCGCCCGAGTTTGAGATACTTGACAAACAGGAAAGCCTGATACATACGGGAAGGCTTGTGCCGGTATACCCTGGCACAGAAGGTCTCACCCCGCGCAGATTGCGAAGCATCATCTGGCAAGCCCTGGAACAGTGGGTCCCCCGTATGGAAGATTTCATCCCGGAGGACCTGCGGAAAAGGGCGAAACTGGCCCCCTTGCCCGAAGCCATCTTGCAGGGCCACTATCCCGACGACTTGATTTCCCTAGAGAGGGCGCGAAAGCGCTTGGCCTTCGATGAGTTCTTCCTGATACAGATGGCGGTGCTCAAGCGACGCAGAAGCTGGCGGGATGCGGCGGAAGGAATATCTGTACAGGCCAACCCAAAAGTCAGAGATGGTTTTATTGCCTCCCTGCCCTTCAGCCTCACCGATGCACAGGAGCGGTGTCTTTGGGAGATATTGGCTGATATGGCCAGGGGGACTCCGTCCATGAATCGTCTCCTCCAGGGCGAGGTAGGCAGTGGGAAAACTGTGGTCGCCCTTGCAGGCCTTCTGGAGGCCGTCGCCAGCGGCTATCAGGGTTCCATAATGGTCCCCACGGAAGTCCTCGCGGAGCAGCATTTCGCCACCGTATCACGACTGCTGGGCGGGCTTGCCAGGCCGCTACGTGAAGAAAACCTTATCACCGTTTATCTGGACTCATTGCCCAGACCGATCTCGGTGGGGCTTCTCACGGGCAGCACCAGAGCAGCCTTGAAGCGGGAGCTACAGCAGAGAGTGTCGGAGGGAACGCTGGACATAGCCATAGGAACCCACGCCCTGATTCAGGAGGGCGTGGAATTTCCCAGGCTTGCCCTCGCGGTAGTGGACGAGCAACACCGCTTCGGGGTAATGCAGCGAGCAGCCTTGCGGCAAAGGAGTGGCACGACTCCCCACTTGCTGGTCATGTCCGCCACCCCTATACCGAGGACCCTGGCCCTGACCATCTATGGCGACCTGGACGTATCCACCATAGACCAGCTTCCTCCGGGGAGGCAACAGGTGCTGACACGCAACGTACCCCCGGAGCGGCGGGATGCGGCTTATGGCTTTGTCCGCAAAGAAGTCCGTAATGGCCGGCAAGCCTTTGTGATCTGCCCTCTCATTGAGGAATCGGACGCCGTGGAGGCCAGGGCTGCCACGGAGGAATACGAGCGCCTTTCTACGGAGGTCTTTCCCGATTTGAGGTTGGGCCTGCTTCACGGTAGAATGACGCCCGGCGAGAAAGAAGAGGTCATGGGGAGGTTCCGAAACGGCGACACCGACATACTGGTGTCCACGGCGGTGGTGGAAGTGGGCATAGACATTCCCAATGCCACCGTCATGGTAGTGGAGGGTGCCCATCGCTTTGGGCTGTCCCAGCTACACCAGTTCCGGGGGCGGGTAGGTCGTGGCGAGAACAAGAGCTACTGCCTCCTGCTTTCCGACTATTCCACCCCGGAGGCCAAGGAACGCCTGTCGGCGGTGGAGCGGATACACGACGGGTTCCAGCTTGCCGAAGTAGACCTGAGCCTACGGGGTCCGGGTGACTACTTTGGCACTCGCCAGAGCGGACTGCCGGCCCTGCGGGTTGCCCGCCTCTCGGACCATGACCTGCTCAAGTCTGCCAGAGAAGAGGCCGCAATGCTTCTTCAAGACGACCCCGACCTCCGAAAGCCGCACCATGAGTCTCTGGCTCGGGAAGTGGCCCGATTCCTGGACAGGGTGAGGGCTGAGGTAAGCTAAAGGTCCCTCCGCCCCTTGTGACTCGTGAAAGTGAACCTCATCAAATTCCATCCCCCCTCGGCTTGACACGGGAAATGGGATGCTCGTAGTATTGGTAACGATGCGTTCTAAAAATGAACAAAAGGGCATGATGGAGGGAGCGGATTACAGAGAGTTGCGGATGCTCTCTGAAGTTCACAGCACTCCCGGGACTACCCAGAGAGACCTGTCTCGCCAGATAGGAGTTGCCCTGGGCCTGACCAACGTGCTGCTGCGTAACCTGGTGGAGAAGGGGTACGTCCGCATGACCAGGGCGGGCTGGAAACGCTGGGTCTACGCCCTGACTCCATCCGGGTTTGCTCGGAAAGTCCAGCTTACCGTGTCCTATGTGCATCGTGTCCTCGACCACTACAGGCAAGTGCGCCGGACGTTGCGTGAAGAGCTTCAGACGGTGGCGCTCAACGAGGAGTCCCGGGTAGCCATCTTCGGGACGGGAGAGTTTGCGGAGCTTGTTTATCTTGGCCTGCGGGAAATGGAGGTCGAGGAGATAGACATCTTTAGCTCAAAGGACACGGGTAATGGCAGGTTTCTGGGTATGTTGGTGCGCGATGTCGGGACTCTACAGCCCGAGCAGTACGACAGGATATTCGTTGCCCGCCTGAGTAGCCCCGA
>JAGWBG010000248.1 GCA_021296015.1 Dehalococcoidia bacterium
GCCAGCTTGGCTCCCACAAAAACCCTCTGGCGAACTCAAAGGCAGTGACTTTTATCGCATTCTCAACGGCAACGGTCTCAATGTCGGCAATGAGGTATCTGCGGACTAACATGTAGAGGAAGTAAGCGCTCGCGATGATCAGCACTTGCTTGGAGTGCCTGAGAACGTTCCAATAAAGCCAGGAATTCTTGATTTCCAGTCCTTTATTCTGAATGGTCTGTTTAATCATCATTCATCAACCCTGAGCTTGGACTCTTTCTGACTCTTTGAAGACGTGACCGAGACCGGCTGACGGGGTTTATGATTATTCCGGGCCTGTTCTGAGTGACCGGAAGGCTGAAGGGGTATAAAGGGGCCGCGTTTCCTGGCAGCCCCGGTTTCCAGGTAAACATCACAGTTCATGCACCCTACGCCAGCCGCCGGAACAAACGTCTCATCAAAGAGGCCCCGCGCTGTCACGTAGTGCTCACCGTTCCAGATTTCTTTGATAGAGTTGGTATTGACATTTCCGAAGTCGTCGGATGCGTCGGTAAGGTAGCAGCAGGGAGCATACCCCCCGTCCCAGTTAACGACGCCGCTGCGCCATAAACGCCAGCAGCGGCCCCCATTCTCCCGGTAGGGCTTGGCGAATGGCTGGTCCTTGCGAAAGCCTTCTGTGGCTATGGGGACCCACTTCTCCGTCAATTCCGGGGCATTCTCCCCGTGAGGGAAATCAACGTTCTTGAAGACTATGCCATCCACTCCCAGCTGGTCCGCCAACTGCCTCGCTTCTTCAATCTGGTGCTCGTTCTGGCGCATCACGATGAACTGCCATTCTACATAGGGGGTTTTTGAGCCAAGTTCCCTTTTCTTCTGAGACAGAAGCCTGATGTTCTCCAGGACCCTGTCCAGATGTCCCCCTACTCGGTAGACCTCATAGACATCCTGTGTAATGCCATCCAGAGATACAATGAGCACGTCAAGCCCTGAACGTATGAGACGCTCGGCCATGTCGGGCGTGAGCGGCTTGTTAAGGTTTGAGCTAATAATGGTAGCGACGTTGGACTGATTGGCATAAGCCACGTAGCGGTCTATCTCTTTGTTGAGGAAGGGTTCTCCCCAACTGTAGAGGCTAAGCCATATGCAATAGTCCTTGATTTCGTCAACGGTCTTCTTGAAGAGGTCGAAGTGCATAACGCCCTTATCTCGGTTGACCGTGCCCAGCCCGGTGTGGCACAAAGGGCATTTGAGTTGGCAAATATTGGTGGTGTCTATCTCCCATTCATACGGATAGCCTGAAACCCTGGTGCGGCCAAGCCGCAGTTGCAACTCTATGCGCAACAGGTTGAATAGCTTTTTCCACGTCCCGTGACGCAACGCTACTGTAAGCCTCTGGCTCGCCCGGCCGCTGGCAAATGCCCCAATGGTGGACTCATTCACCTGGAGCCGTCTCTCCAGGGCCCATATTGTCCTGAACAGCAAAGAGCCCTTCACGGAGGACATACCCCACTCCTTTGACGGGTCTTGAAAATTACATTACGTATGGGCAGCGTGATCATGCGCCGGCTTCCAGCATGGATGACCTCTTGGAGATGTAGAGCACCATCATAGGTTGCGTGCATGAATATTGTGCGATGTAAACGAGACCTCAGTCTCAGCGAGCCATCTGAGCTTGATTAGGTTTGATGGGAACCGTATCTGGAAAGCACATAGTTTACTTCCAGTAATCCAACATGTCAATGATTGGTAAGTTTAATCTTCCCTGATTTTAATCAATGTGAAAAGCCTGTCACCGGGTTGTTCGAGGGGATATAATGTGTCTGTGCAACTACCGGAAGTGTATTATAGTGACCGCAAGCCTGCAACGTCCGTCAGGTCTGACCCCCACATATAATGGCTGAGAAGGTAACTCCGTGCGACTCTTGGACAGCAACTTTAGGCGACAGTTGCCCCAATACTTGTTCCAGTGTGGACTCGCGACCGCTGCGCTGATCATCATTCTTTTGGTTCAAGACGCAGTGCTTCACGCTGCGATAGTTGTCGCTGTGGCATCCACCGTATTCATCGTCTTCATAATACCGAACAGTGTGGCCGCCACTCCTCGAAAAGTCATTGGAGGCCACGTGGTGGCTGTCATAGTCGGTTCACTCCTATATGCCATCCTAAACATACCGCCCATAGACGCTGTGACTAGTGACTCCGGCTACATAGTTGACGTCATCGCTGCATTGTCAGTGGGACTCAGCATATTCCTGATGGTAGTGTCGGATACGGAGCATCCTCCAGCTGCAGTCACGGCGCTGG
This sequence comes from Dehalococcoidia bacterium, assembly GCA_021296015.1. Classification (GTDB taxonomy): domain Bacteria; phylum Chloroflexota; class Dehalococcoidia; order Lucifugimonadales; family JAGWBF01; genus JAGWBG01. The sequence goes on from JAGWBG010000248.1 coordinate 2,284, forward strand.
GCTTGACAATCCCGGGATGGAGTTGGTCGGCAGTAGCGTTCTTTTTGGTCGGAGCTTTAATCTTCTCGCTTGTGCGAATTGCGTTGCGGCCCAAGCTGATAAACCTTCTCTGAGCCTTCACCGCTCTCCTCCCGCTCCCGCTGGCTGGGCCACATGGCAAGGGCCGGTATGATCGCTGCCAGGGCTACTCCCCCGGCAACACGGAAAAAGTTGTGGAACAGGGTAAGTCCCGCATCGTTAAGCCGGGCGTTATACTCGGCCATTCTGGCCTGCAACGCGTCGGCAGTCTCCCCGGGCAGGGGTATGGGTAGCTCCAGTCCGGCCGTGAGCACCTGGAACCGTTCCACGCCCCAGGCCGATAGCGCGGCCAGCCCTAGAGCCATCCCAACCATCCGGGATACCGTGACCAGTGATGCTGCCGTGCTCCGGTACTCCTCGCTGACGGAGTTAAGCGCCCTGGTCATAATGGGCGCATTGTTCAGGCCGAACCCAAACCCCGCTGTCACCAAGTGCAAGGTCAGCCACGGCTCGCCGACGTCCAACTCCCACGTGCTGACCAGAAAAAGCCCCAAGGCGCTCAGACCAAGCCCCGCCG
>JAGWBG010000249.1 GCA_021296015.1 Dehalococcoidia bacterium
CCAATCAGGCCGATTCTTTTGTGGATTCCGACACATCCTGGACACAGAACGCGGGCGTCCTTAACGAACCGCCTACCCAGTGGCCCTCCCTTTCGATGGCCAGAATATTTTTTAGTACACTATATACATTACCAGAGATGACCGTGTTTTTCACCCGTCCGGTGACTTCACCATTCTCTATTCGATAGCCCAGAAGAACGTTGGCGTTAAAGTCTCCTCCCAGGATGTTACTTTGACCAGCACCCAGAAGATGCTCCACCACCAGGCCATCCTTGATACCCCTTATCATGTCCTGATAAGACACGTCACCTTCGCCTACCAGAAGGACGCTCGATCCCGGCGAGGGGAGGCTGTTGAGGCCACGATGGGCGCTGCCTGTACTATCAGTACCTGCATGAGCGGCCGTCTGAAGGGCTTAAAGGAAGGTGGAGATTACACCCCCGTCCACCAGCGGTAACCTCCTGGTGGGCACACCCTCGTCATCACACATACGGCTACCGGGAGCGTAGGGTGTGGCAGGCTCATCCCAAATATTGAACCTCTCATCCAGCATACGCTCTCCCAGCTTCCCTACCAGGGGAGATGCACCCTGGAGTACCGTCCTGCCGTTAAACCCGGACAACAGAGGTGAAAGCAAGGCCCCGGCCATCCCCCTGGGAGTGAATATCACGGGAACCTGTCCGACGGGGGCGGGAACGACGTTCTTGGAAAACTCAAGCTGGCTCTGTATTGTCTGTACAATCTCCGATGTATCAAGAATCGGATGACATGAGCTTTTGCCATCCCATACGAAAAGCATATCGGTATCTTTCACCACGGTTCCATGAACAAACGTGGAGAAGAAGCTTTTGGTATAGGTAGCATAGCCACCGTTGGAGTTGAGTATGGTAACCGTATTCAGACCCTTGCTGACAGTCGCATCACACATGACATCGGAGTTATACCCCGTGACCCGGTCTATTGCCGTCTGCCCAAGATTGATCATGTCCTCCATGGGCAGGCTCTCCGTCTGCGGGTCATATACCTCGACAGGAGAGAAGGTCCTGTGTGATGAGAACCCCAGTTTAGCTTCGGGCCCAAAGGGTACCATTTCCAGAGTATTCCTCAGCAGACCGTCGGCATTCCCAGGGTCAGAGGTAGACGAGAAGCCTATTCTGCCGTCTTTGATAATCCTCAGAGCAACCCCGGAGCTTTCTCTCGTTTCCACCAGTTTAATCCTGTTAGCTTCGAACATCACCGGCTCATCTCTGTGACGGATGTGGTAGACCTCCGCCTCATCGGAAACCCTGGTGGCTTTTTCCAACAACTCGTCCAGATTTATTTCCTCTCGTTGCGTCGGTCTCATGACGAAGTCCCACCTATAAGGCATTTCTGAATTCGTATGTGTGGGCTACCGTTGGACACCGGAAGAGGAGACTGGCCCCCCTTGCCGCAGCCGCCACCCTGATTCATGTCCAGGTCGTTGGCAATGGCATCCAGGTTTTGCATGGTGGTGAAGAGGTTCCCTGACAGGAGCACGGGACGCATCAACTCCTCTACCTTACCAATTCGTATCGCATAGGCTTCACCTGCGGAGAAGGTAAATTGCTCCATACTGGTCATCCCGCCATACCAGTTGCACACGTACAGCCCCTCTTTAATATCCGAGATGATGTCCTCGAAGGTTGCAGACCCGGGTTCGATGAATGTGTTAGTCATTCGCACAATGGGCGGGAACTGGGAGCTTATGGCCCTGGCATTGCCCGTGGGGGTCTCTCCCATGGTTGCCGCCGTCTCGCGGGAGTGGAGTCTGCCAACCAGGACACCCTCTTTCAGCAGAGATGTCCTGGTAGCGGGGACACCCTCGTCGTCGTACTTATAGCTTCCTCTCAGGCTGGGCACGGCGGCACCATCAACGACGTTGATGTGGGGACCGCCAAAACGCCTGCCCATCTTCATCATGTCCCGCAGCCGTTGGTCCTCGTACACGTGATCGGCCTCGGAAAGATGCCCAAAAGCCTCGTGAATAAACACTCCCGCCAAGACCGGGTCCAACACCACGGTGTACTCTCCCCCCTTGGCCTGGGGCGCTTTGATGAGGTCTACGGCGCGTTGGGCCAACTCACCCGCGTCATCATGAAGCTGCTCGACAAAGGAAAAATCACCATTGGAACCCAGACTCACGCCCGACTGTTGAACGTCACCCCCGTCGCGGGCCATGGCGTTGAGGCGAAGGGATACGTCTATTTTCTCCTGCTGGATGTAGGTGCCTTCAGAAGTGGCAAATACCCTCTTCCTTCTACCGTCGCCATAGCCGATCGTAGACGTGGTAATCTGGGGAACACTCCAGATAATGTCAACGTACTGGTCCAGGAGAGCCTTCTTGTCTTGGAGGGGGATAGATAGTGGGTCCTTCCCCATCAGTGGTGGCACCGAGTCCACCACCGGGTCTACGGGGGCCAGATTTATCCCCTTATCGCTCACAAGATGAGCATTACGCACCGCCGTGGCTACCTTCTCTTTCAGTCCCTCCAGACCATTGAAGGAAGCAAAGCCCCATCCCCCCGCCAAGGCTCTTATACAGCCTCCGACTCCCGTGGTATGGCCGATTTCGTCCAATTCCTTCCCACGATAGCGTATGTGTGTACCTTCTCCTTGCTCAACACGGACCTCTATAAGACGGGCATCATGCCCTTTCAGAGCGTCCTCTATACGATCCCTCAAGTCATCATCCATGCTCGCTACATCCCCCTCGCTATTCAGGAGTCCCAACGTATAAGGCGGGTACATTTCTCCTTATAACATATCACAGGCGGTCAAGCATATTCCGTCTCATGGCTTGTTTCAGTGAGTGGAGGAAACGTGTAAATAGTTGAGATAAGGCGAGGCATCATC
>JAGWBG010000250.1 GCA_021296015.1 Dehalococcoidia bacterium
GATTGGCGATGATGCCCTCGGCCGGCCCTGCATAACCACCGCGAGCACCCCATACCCACAGTACCGCCCGCTCATCACCATCTGCGCTTGGATGCAAAATAGCTTTGATTTCTCCACGGACGGTGGTCAGCACAATTCCCTGTCCCGTGTCTCCCTCGTGGGGCGGCCCGGTGTCCACGCCGGAAATCGGTGGGGCGGGTACTTGTAGGGGTCTGCCTTGAGTCATATTGCCTTCACTTTTTGAGTGTTAGGATGTCCTGTGCGCTTACGTGACACGGCTTCCCCCTTGAAACACTGCCCAGACGTTTCGCAGTGCCGCAGGGTCTGAGTGAGGGTCGCCGTCTATGAGGACCATGTCAGCCTGTTTGCCAACCTCTATGGTGCCCACTTCGTCAAGGATACCAAGGAGATTAGCTGCCTCCCGGGTGGCCGACTCCAGTGCTGCTTTGAGACTCATGCCTGCATCTATCATCAGCTCCAGTTCCCGTGCGATGAATCCATGGCGCGCAGGGCAGCCGCCTGCGTCGGTCCCGGCGGCTATCTTCACGCCCTCTCTGAGCGCTCTCTTGAAGCTGGCTATGGAGTTTTCCTTACGGTCCAGGGTGTCGGCCATCTGGTGCGCTGGCATACCGTACTGGTTCCCCAGGCGCTCTCGCGTGTCCCAGGTGGACATGGTGGGGATCATGTAAGTGCCCTTCTGGGCCATTAACCGTATGGTCTCCTCGTCGGTATATGTCCCATGCTCAATGGAGTCTATCCCTGCCTCGACGGCCTGTTGGGTTCCCTCAAAGCCATGGCAATGGGCGGCGATTTTCAGTCCGGCTTCGTGTGCGGCTCGTACCGCCACGTTCAGGGCCTCCGGCCCAAGGCTGCCGAACTGCTCGCCATTGGCCCTGAACCCCGTAGCGCCCACTTTAATCAGGCCCGCGCCGTTATCTATCTGGTCCCGGATTGCCAGGAGCAGTTCTTCAGGGGTCTCCGTCCTGCGGGTAAGACCGGCAGGCCATGTGCCGGGGTACTGCAACCACTCTCCGGCGGCTATGATACGAGGACCCATAATGGCCCCTGATGCTGTCCCCTTGGCGATGAGGATGTTGATTCCGTAACGTGCTCCTACGTCCCTCGCCGAGGTCACGCCGGACAAGAGGGCGCGTCTGGCATTCCCTACCGCCTTCAGGGTGAAAATCTCCTGGGTGTCGTCCAGAAGGCGGTCCATACTTTCCAGTCCACCATCGCCCGTGAAATGCTCGTGGCAGTCAATCATACCGGGGATTAGGGTCAACCCCTCTCCGTTGATGTCTTCCTGGTGCGCTTTTCTCTGTGGGCGAGCCGTCTCCTCTCCAATCCAGCTAATGGTCCCGTTGGTCACTTCTACGCTGACCCTGTTCGTGGGGTCGGCTCCGGTGCCGTCAATAAGCCGTGTGTTTCGGATTACCAGGTCCATGCCAGCCTCCCCGTGTCCTGTTCTGGTGCTAGGCGGCATACTACTACCCTGTCCAATCAGTGTCAAGCGCAGGTCTATCTCGGGAGTGCCCGGCCGGGCTTCAGGTGATAAAATGTCTGGGATGAAGTGTGAATCCCCCCCACGCGGTGCTCCTTATTCAGGCCGATTAACACTTCCGGAGGGACGATGGCACCCCACCTGATACCCGGACTGACTCCCGAAGATGCCAGTCGTATATGTATGGACCAGTGCAAGGCTGCGTGCTGTCGTGGTTGCCTGATCCTCACTCTGAAGGGGGAGGAGGTCGCGGCTTTCAGAGGGAAAGCAGCCGCTCTTGGTGTGGACGCAGTGATTACCGAAGGGCCAGGCGGTGGGTGGGTACGCTTCACTGACCACCCTGGTGAACACTGCCCTATGCTGGATGATGCCACGTCTGCGTGCCGAATTTACGGTGACAGGCCCCAGGGATGCCGGGACTTCCCCCAGAAGCTTACCCCTGGTTGTGCCATATCTGGAGGCTGACCCGTAGCTTGTGCCTAGTCCTCGGGCATTCCATCGTCTATCCATCTCTCGATTTCATCAATCTCGTCGCTGCTCAGGAATGGGCCTCCCCGGGGCATCCGAGGAATGGTTCCCATGCCTCTTCTGAGGAAGATTATCAGATATGTCTCGCTGCCCGGCTTCCCGGGCTCGATAAGCTGCCTGGCGTATGGCTTGTTATTGGCCAATGACTGTGGTGTGTCCCAGTAGTAATCGTGTATTCCGGGTGCAGGCTCGCCGTGTCTGCTTATCCACCGCTCCATAACGTCTTCAAGCAGTTCCTTCACCCGTGACCACTTGACCTGCCCTTCACTCATATCACCTTCTCCTGTGAATCAGGTATGATAGCGCCCGATGCCGTTGGAAATACTGTTGCAGGAAAGTCGAAGTCCCCCACTTGGTGGTTATGCTCTATGACTCTGCCTGCGCTTCCTATCCCAGTTCTCTCCCAAATGGGAGCGGGGACTCCGATTACATCCCCTTGACGGGGGTGTAGGAGCTTGGGGCACACTCTCTTTTCAGGGATAGGAAGCGGACTCGAGGTTCTAGTAATTGTCCTTCTGGTATACCAGAAGGCGGCCGCGGTTGCTGTCCGAGATGATGATTCTGCCGTCGTCATCTATTGCGATAGCCTTCGGACGCCATAGTACCCTTTCGGGCTCAAGGTCCCTCATCATGTTGCGCATTCGCTTCATGTCCGGGTTTGCGTTCAGTTTGTCCTGTCCCCAGCCTGACATGGTAGCGTCACCGGTGAAAGTGGTGATATGCCTTCCGTCGGGGGTTAGCACCTGGACTCGGTCGTTGCCCCAGTCCACTATGTATATGTCTCCGTCCTTGTCAACGGCCATGCCCGTGGGGCGATTGAACTCTCCGACCCCATTACCCGGGGAGCCGTACTCTGCCAGGAACCGGCCGTCGGGAGTAAACTTCTGGACTCGGTCGTTGCGCCAGTCGGCCACGTATACGTCGCCTCTGCTGTCGAAGTTCAGGCCCCAGGGCAGGTTGAACTGGCCCTCACCGCTGCCTGCGCTGCCCCATTTGCCCAGGAACTTTCCGTCCTTGGTGAACTTCTGGACACGGTTGTTGCCGCTGTCCACCACGTACAGGTTGTCGTCCTGGTCGAATCGTATGCCGGAGGGTTTGCTCAGCTCGCCTTCGCCGGACCCGGAAGTGCCCCACTTGCTCAGATACACCCCGTCCTTGTCGAAGACGGATATGCGGTTGAGCCAGTCGTCTGAGACGTACACGTTCTGGTCGCTGTCCAGAGCGATGGAAATGGGCCAGTAGAGTTGGCCATCGCCGTCTCCGAACCTGCTGAACTCGCCTATGTACTCTTCGTTGATGGTCAGCATGGTAACTCGAACACCGTCGGGCCTGTACTCCCAGGACCGGTTTACCACGTAAATGATGCCATCAGGTCCCAAGGCCAGGTCCATGGGTTGTCTGAATCCTGCCCCGGAGAACTCGGCTCGACCGAGAGTGCGGTCGTAGTGGTATGTCTTTGTGGCTATACCGAAGAATACACTGCTCATAAATAACCTCACTGCCTAGTTGAGTTTCCGGTATAGGCCGAACGGCGCATGGACATGCTTGCCTTTAGCGCTAACCGGTACTGCTCGGTGAGAGTGCTACTCTCGCGATCCGGCGCCGGCGTTCGGCGTACCCGATATTTGCCGGGGGACTGGAGCCGGAGGCTCTGGTCCCCCTTCTTGACATCAGTGCAGGTTGGGGATGTTCGTTTCAGATGTTAGTTAAGAAAATCGAGTTGCTCGAATGTGCCGCCTACGATTGGCTTCGAGTCCATCCCCAACCACTTCTCCAACATGGTGGCATAGACGCTGCGGAAGTCCACGGTATGCAGCAGGTCTCCACCGTCCTCCAGGTCTCCCTCTTTGAGGGATGGGTACTGGCCATACAGCCCACCCTTCACGTGGTCGCCCATGACCCAGCAGACACCACCGGTGCCGTGGTCGGTTCCGCCGCCATTGTCCCTTGCTCTCCGGCCAAACTCGCTGAACATGAACAGCAGAACTTCGTCTCCCCGGTGGTGCTCTTTCAAGTCCTCATAGAAGTCGGATACCGTCTCTGAGACCTGCCTCCACAGTCTGGCGTGATCGCCTGCCTGGTTGGCGTGGGTGTCAAAGGAGTTGTAGGGCGAGGTGGTGTAAAGAATCCGCGTACCGAGGTCTGCGAAATGCACCTGGGCTATTCCTCGCATCCCCTGGGCTATGGGGTAGTTCCCGTACTCCACCGATGAGGAGTACATCTCCGGAGCCACCTTCAGGATGTCGGCGCCTTTCAGGGCAGACCGTCCCGTCTCCCATATATAGTCCATTATGGGGCCGGAGCCGATGGCAGGCGAGTACATCCGGGAGAATATGTCAAGGGCCTGAGACCTCTCTTCCTCGCCGGGGATACCTGTCAACAACCCGTAGGTAGCAAGGTTGCCCACCGAGGCCACCGGCACACCCGGGGCGGCCAGTGCTCTGGGCAGGCCGCGACCGAAGTTTACGCCTGTGAGTACGTTCTCATGGTTCGGGTCCAGGTCGCGAATGGTGCGGCCCAGCCATCCCTCGCTACCGATTGTGTCGGGCTCGCAGGTGTGCCAGATGTCCATGGAGCGGAAGTGGGAGCGGCTGGGGTTCGGGTAGCCTACGCCCTGTATCACTGCCATGTTCCCCTGGTCGTATATCCCCTTCAACTCCGTCATGCTGGGATGGAACCCGACCTCGTCGTTTATGCGAATCACCTGGTCTTCCGAGATTCCCAGAGTGTTCCTGTAGTCGTAATAGGTGGGGTTGTTATATGGGATTAGCGTGTTCAGGCCATCGTTGCCACCCGACAACGATAGGACTACGATAACGCGTTCCCTTTCGTTTCCGTTTGATGCCATGATATGTCCTCCTTATACCAAACTAAGCGTACTGATATTCGGCTGTAGCGACAATTAGTTGGAGCATCTCGGTCACTCTCTGGGGGAAGTTGGCGCTACTCCTCTGAATGTCGCCGCTGCGTTTTGCGTATTCAATCAGCGAGTTGCGGCTGCTCTCACTAACTTGCACAGGGCCAATCAGGTCCAGACAGCCGTCAACGAACTCTTCCGGGGACATATTGTCGGGGCCTGCCTTCATCCGCTCGACGATGAGCTGGACCCCCGGCAGGTCGAGATTGCCTACCTTCTCGGCGACGAAGTTAATACGCTCCACCAGAGTACCCCCCTCAATCCACTCTTTGCCCGTGTGCCAG